>JBEKFN010000079.1:0-13290 GCA_050013295.1 Terriglobales bacterium | reverse complement strand
GATCCTCCGACTCCGCTCCGGGTGGCAAGTCAATTCCGTGGCAAGTCAACTCCAATGACAGTCGTTTATAGTCATTGAAAGTACCGGGCGGAGTATCTCGGTGGCGGGCTCCTGTCGGCGGATAAATTGTCGTCCGTCATTCATCATCCGTCATCCACCATTCATCGCGAGGCGCACATGAAAATCCCTCTTACTCCTCTTCGGTTTCTGCGCTACGCGCGCGAGCAATTTCCTAATAAAGTTGGGGTGGTGTGCGGCGATCAGCGCTTTACCTATGCGCAATTTGCTCAGCGCAGCGCGCGCCTGGCGGCCGCCCTCATCGCCGCGGGGGCAAAGCCGGGCGATCGTATTGCCTTTTTGAGTACGAATTGTCATCGGCTCCTGGAGGCCTACTACGGAGTCCTGGAAGCCGGATGTGTGCTGCTTCCCTTGAATATCCGGCTGGCGCCGCAGGAGCTGGCTTTCGTCTTGAATGATGCGCAGGCCAGATTCTTGTTTGCCGAAATATCATTGTTGCCGCTGGCGGAGTCGTTTCGGACAGCCGTCCCTTCGATCGAAACTACTTTTCTCCTGGATGGCCAGCCGCAGACGAGCTGGCTGGCGGCCCAAAACTACGACGATCTACTGGCCGCTTCCCCTCCGTTCGAGTGTGACTTCACGCAGATTGATGAGGACTCGGTTGCTGAACTCTTCTATACCAGCGGCTCGAGCGACCGCCCGAAAGGTGTGATGCTCACGCATCGCAATATCTATTTGCACGCCTTGTCAGTGCTTGCCGCAGGACAGACGGCGCCGACCACGATTGGCGAAATGTCGTGCAAGACCGTGATGCTGCAAACTATTCCGCTGTTTCACGCCAACGGGTGGGGCACGGCGCACACCATTACTGTGGCGGGTGGCACTCACGTCATGATTCACCACTTTAATCCCATCGACGTGTTCCGGCTGATCGAGCGGGAGCGGGTGAGCACCTGCGCCATGGTGCCCACCATGGTCGCAGCGCTGGTGCATTCGCCGGAGAGGCCGAAGTACGACTTGAGCAGCCTGTCGACGATAATCATTGGCGGGGCGGCTTCGTCTCCCACCTTGGTAAGAGAAGCTGAGGACAAGCTAGGCTGCACCTGTATCTCGGGGTACGGCCTGACCGAGACTTGTCCGACGCTCGCCAAATCGGCCATGAAATTGGGCCTGGGGTGGGAAGGAGAACAACACTATGTGGGCCAGGCTATGACCGGGTTTGCCATCCCCGGCGTCGAGCTGCGAGTGCTGGGCGCCGACGGGAAGGAGGTTCCTCATAACGGCATTGCCATGGGCGAGATCGTGGTGAGAGGCGACGTCGTAATGAGCGGCTATTGGCGCCAGCCCGAGGCCACGGCGGCAGCGATGAAGGATGGCTGGTTCCATACCGGTGACGTCGCCACCGTCGATGCACACAGCTACCTTCAGATTGTTGACCGCAAGAAAGAGATCATCGTAAGCGGTGGCGAGAATATTTCTTCGCTGGAAGTGGAGAAGGTGCTATCCGCCCATCCGGCAGTGTACGAGTCGGCGGTGATTCCGGTTCCCGATGCGAAGTGGGGAGAGGTACCGAAGGCGATCGTCGTGCTGAAGCCCGGAGCAAAAGCCGAGGAAGAGGAATTGCTGGAGTATTGCCGCGCCCGCCTGTCGCATTACAAATGTCCGCGGTCAGTCGAGTTTCTGGAAAGCCTGCCTCGCACCGGGACGGGCAAGGTTTTGAAACGCGAACTGCGGAAGAGACATTGGACGGCTCAGAAAAGTACGGTTGAACATACTGCGGAAAAAGTCTAGCTCCGCGCCCCAGCCCCTAAAGGGGCGTCTCATTGCGAAAGACTTAGGCATCGCTAAACGATGCCCTGATACGAAACCCTGATACGAAACCTTGATATTTCCGCAGGCCGTGAAGCCGCGCCCTTCCCGCCATGAACATGACCATCCCTTGAACGCGCCGCTTTCCGGTGGAATTGCCGGTGAGATCGCCGGTGCAATTTACGGTGGAGATCGCTGGTGGAATTGCGCTAATGTTCTTCAGGGAACATTTTGCCGATTCCGCATTCCTCTACCAATATGTAAATTGTGTAATGCAACTTGTTTGTCAGGGTGGATCTGAGCATAGGTTCACCTGACAAGCCTTTTGAGCATTAGCGAAGGTTCGTTTTGTGGTTATAAAGCAGACTCCGAAGCCGGTACATTTGAAGCCTCAAACCGTGGAGGCTTTTCATGCTTACATCCGCCAGGCCGAAGCGGGAATGGAGCAGACACAGGGAAGCAACAGTTCATTTCTGTGGTCCGACGCCAATCCAGAGAGAGCACAGCAGATTCGCGGAGGACAGATTGTGGCGCAATTCTGGTCAGGCCGGGGGCCGGTCAAAGTGCCGCATGGATTGATCCACGATTGGATCGCCGCCGCGTTCATTGCTGGTGCAACCGTGAGAGACGTGCTGGCGCTAATCCAGGACTACGATAATTATAAGGACGTCTACAAACCGGAGGTCATTGCGTCAAGGGTGATCAGCCATCACGACCAGGATTTCCAAATCTACTTGCGACTTGTAAAGAAGAAGATCCTGACAGTGGTCTTCGATACGGATCATGACGTGCACTATCGTTCGCTCGGAGGAACGCGCTGGGTCTGTCGTTCATACACGACGCGGATTGCTGAAGTAGAAAACGAGGGAAGCCCGAAAGAGAAAGTGCTGCCGCCGGACACGGGCCACGGATTCCTGTGGCGGTTATATTCCTACTGGCGAATCGAGGAGCGGGGAAGTGATGTGTGCATGGAGTGTCGAGCAATTTCGCTGACGCGCGACGTGCCGCTGGGATTGGGATGGATGATCGAGCCAATTATCCAGGGGCTCCCGAAGGAGTCGCTGATCAATACCCTCGAGGCTACGCGCCGGGGACTGCATGCCGCGGCAACGTAGGAACTGCGCTTCGCTAGCTGCGCCGACTTTCGCTTTTTTTTCAAAATCCTCACTTTCTTCCTTGCAACGGTGACCGGGCTCACGGTGGTGCGTGATAGATGGCACAGACCCAGCAGGAATACTAATGATGTACTGAAGGCCGAATCAATCGGCTGGGTAGTGAGGTAGTGTTATGGATCTGCGCACGTGGTCACGATCCGAACTCGAGTACGGCCGAAAGGTTCTGAATTCTGGGCTGGAGGGAGCTCGTTCCGGCCGAGAAGCATTTCTTGATGGTAGATCTCTTCCTCCTTTTCTTAGCGAGTCAGTACGAAATGCCTTGAAGCCCGCCGCCATTGGAATATGCATAGGCGTGGTGGGTGGTTGTCCCGGGAATCGGCCTAAGTCGATCGGCCGAGTGTTGGCGTTTGGTTTGCTGGGTGGTGCGATCGGTTTTGGCGCAAGCGTGGTTCGGGAGAATCGCCGTTTGGCCGCAAGCGTCGCTTCTGGAGCTTTGCGGAACATTGACAGAGTGCGCGATGAGCACTGGTTGGAAAGGCATCCAATCGACTACGCATAGAAACGAGAATGGTTGTGCCCGGCGATCGGATTGTCCCGCTTTGTGATCGCGAGAGCCGGGAACAGAAGAACGAAGATGCTTCTCGCAGGTAATGGGCCCCTAGTAAAAATAGGGGGCAGTGATGATCGCAAGCGAAGCAGTGCAGGAGCGGGTTCAGATTCCGCTTGCCGCAGAAAGCCTCAGTCCAGAACGGATTGCCTACCTGGAAGGACTGGTCAGTCAAGCTAGAACCGCCGCCGCCGTCTTTACCCAATTCACCCAAGAAGACGTTGATCGCATCGTCAAGCCGATGGTTTTGGCTGGACTGGAGCACGCTCTAGATCTGGCCCGCCTGGCGGTAGAAGAAACCAAGCTTGGGGTGATGGAAGACAAAGCTCTTAAAAACATGGTGGCGACGGAGTTTGCCTACGACTATGTCAAAGACAAACGCACCGTTGGCATTATTCGCGAGTTTCCGGAACGCAACCTGGTGGAGATAGCTGAACCGATCGGGGTCGTGTTCTCAATCATTCCTATTACGAACCCGACTTCCACGGTGCTGTTCAAGTGCATCATGGCCATCAAGACGCGGAACGCGTTCATTTTCAGTCCCCACCCCAGGGCCGGGCGCTGCTGCTCCGAAGCCGTACGGATCATGTATGAGGCGGCGCTGAAGCACGGCGCGCCCGAAGGAGTTTTTACTTGCCTGGAATCGCAGAACCTGCAGGAGAGCGCCTACTTGATGCGGCACAAAGACGTGAGCCTGATCGATGCCACAGGTGGGCAGGGTGCAGTCAAAGCCGCTTACAGCTCGGGTAAGCCAGCCCTGGGTGTAGGACCGGGCAACACGCCAGTTTACCTGGAAAAAACAGCGGATCTGAATATGGCTGTGGTGGACATCATCGTCTCCAAGACTTTCGATAACGGGACGATTTGCGCCTCAGAGCAGACGCTGGTGATTGACGATGAGATTTATGACTCGGTGCTGAAGAAATTCGCGGAACTGGGCGCGCATATCTGCAATGAAAAGGAGACGGAACTGCTGGCGCGCACGGTGATCGATCCGAAGACCGGATTCATGCAGCCGATGGCAGTCGGCCAGAAGGCTACCGATATCGCCCGCTTTGTCGGTCTCTCGGTTGAACCAAACACCAAACTCCTGATTGCGCCGATTCAAGGTGTAGGCCGCGAACATCCCTTGTCGGTTGAGAAGCTGTTCCCGCTGCTCTCGGTCTATCGAGCGAAATCCGTCGGCGAGGCACTCAAGGTCTGCGTAGACGTGAACCATGCCGGCGGCCTGGGACACACGGCAGTCATTTTCTCGCACGACGATGAGGTCATCGGCAAGTTCAGTGAGGTGATCAATGCGGGGCGGATCATTGTGAACTCGCCGGGGTCGATCGGAGCGCTGGGCGCCGTTTATAACGATCTGGTGCCCACCTTCTCCTTCGGATGTGGAACCGGCGGCGGCAACAGCACGACCGATAACGTGAATGTCTATCACTACCTGAATATCAAGCGTGTGGCTCGGAGGACCCAAGCCCATATGTGGTTCCGAGTTCCCAATCAGATTTATTTCAATATGAACGCGGTGGAGAATGTGCATCAATTCCCCTCGCGCTCGACCATCATCGTTACGAATCCGTCGATGGAGCAATTCGGTCACGTCGACCTTGTCCGGCGCTACATTCCGGAGGGAACCCACGTCCACGTCACGATCATTCCCGATGCGGAGCCGGAGATAAAGGTGGTCATGCAAGGAGTGGAGGCGCTGAATTTCTACAAAGCGGACCAAATCATTGCGATTGGCGGCGGGTCTGTGATCGACGCGGCCAAGATCATGAAACTCAAGTACGAATCGCCCGAGGCTGACCTGGAAGAGCTGGCGGCGCCCTTTCTGGATCTCCGCAAGCGGGTGGTCCAGTACCCGACGGAAAAGATCAACCGGGCGCGGTTGATTGCCATCTCCACGACAAGCGGAACGGGGAGCGAAGTCACTCCGTTTGCCGTCCTGTTCGACAAGGCGCGCGCGCGAAAGGTGACACTGGCCGACTACTCGCTCAGTCCCGATGTAGCGATTGTCGATCCGCAGTTCGTCATGTCAATGCCGAAGGGCCTTACGGCCGATACCGGTATCGACTGCCTGACCCACGCACTGGAAGCGGCGGTTTCGAATTATGCGTCACCCTACACCAATGCCAACGCCATGCAGGCGATCCGAATGGTGTTCAAGTACCTGCCGATCGCTTACGAGCAACCCCACGATGAAGAGGCGCGCTGCATGATGCACAATGCCGCCTGCATTGCAGCGATGGCTTTTTCCAACGCGTCGGTGGGCGTGAATCACGCCCTGGCGCATGCCTTCGGGGCGCGCTTCGGCGTGGCGCACGGCCGGGCCAATGCGCTCATGTTGCCGCATGTAATCGCTTATAACGCGGCGGTGCCCGCCAAGTTCATGCCGTCGCCCTACACACAGGGATATATCGCGCATAAGAAGTACGCTGCGGTCGCGGATTTGCTGGGTTTGGGCGGAAATACGATTGAGGAAAAGGTGAAGAACCTGGTGACGGCGACAGAACAGTTGCTGGACCAATTGGGATTTCCGCGTTCCATCGCCGAACTGGGGATCTCGAAAGAAGAATTCGAGCGGGCGATGCCCGATTTGACCAAGCTTGCCTTTGAGGATCCATCGGGGCGGTCGAACCCTCGGATGTCACTGGTAAGCGAATTGGCCGAACTATTTTGGAAGGCTTATCAGGGACGAGGTCTGGCGAAGGTGGCCGGTGCGTCTCAGCAACAAACCGCGTAGCGGATGGTGGTGGGTATGGCAGTGATCGCCGTGTGGATAAAGATTGATGAAGAGCGCGTTGTTCAAGGATTGCAAGAGGCCGGGAAAAAACTGGACGGCGCCGAGGGCGAGGTGGTTGTGGATTTCTCTTCGGTGCGCCGGATCGATCCGGGTGCAATCCGAGCCCTGGAAGGGTTCGCCGACGCAGCTGACGACAAAGGCGTCAAGGTCGCATTGCGCGGCGTCAACGTCGATGTTTACAAAGTGCTCAAACTGGTGAAGCTCGGGTCGCGATTTTCCATCGTAGCCTGAGATGGCATTCGCGCAGTGAATGAATTGGAGAGTGGTCATGCAGAACCATCAACAAGGTAACCGGCTTTCGTGGGGGGATACGGTTTTCTTGCATCTGGAGCGCGACGGCATGCCGCTCAATGTGGCGTGCGTCAGCGTGCTGGAGGGTGAGATCCGGTTCGAAGATGGACTCCGGTTCATCGAATCGAAGCTGCCGCTGATTCCGCGCTTGGTCAAGCGGGTGGTGGCGCCGCCGCTCAATATTGGTCTACCGAGCTGGGAATACGACCCCAACTTTGATATTCGCAACCATGTACACGAGGTGACGCTCAAGCACGGTACCGACACCGAACTGAAGGCGCTTACTGGAAAAATCGTCAGCACGGTCCTGGACCGGCAGCATCCGCTGTGGGACATGACGTTTGTCCATGGTCTGAAAGGCGATGGTCTGAAAGGCAAACGGACCGGGTTCATTCTGCGCCTGCACCACTGTATGGCCGATGGCATTGCCGGGGTGGGCATGATGGGTAAGGTCTTCGACGCGAGCCCGGTGGCGCCGCCTTTGCCCAAGAAGAAGATGCGCTTCCGCGTTCCTCCGCCGCGCGACGCCATCAATTCGTTGATGGATGGCGTGGTGAGTTCTTACGGCGATTTCGTGAAGCGGATGCTCTCCGCCTGGGCGGACCTGCTAGACATGGCAGAGCGAGCGGCCGAGAATGGCGGCAACCTGATGCCGACGGACGAGTTCTCCCAGTTGTTGCCGGAGATCACGGCGTTCACCGAGCGGATACGGTTCAACGTCAATTACCGCGGACCACAGAAGGTCGCGTGGGGCGATATTCCGCTGGAGGACGTCAAAGCCATACGGCAGACCTGCGGGGCGAGCGTGAACGACGTCATTCTCGCGCTGATAACGGCGACCATCCGGCGCTACCAGGAGCTGCATGGAGAGCGGGTCAAGGGACGACTGCTGCGGATGATGGTCCCCGTCAGCCTGCGCGGCAGCGACAGTGTGGGCGAGTTGGGGAACCGCATCTCTCTGGTTCCGGTCACCATTCCGCTGGATATTCGCAATCCGCGGAGACTGCTGGCAGCGGTACATAAAAGAACGGAGTTTCTCAAGCGCTCGCATGCCGCGGAGTTAGTCAGCCTGGCGGGTGGTCTGATCGGCATGTTCCCAACTGCGATCCAAGCGGTCGCTGGCCAGATGTTGAGCCAGTTGCCGATCACGCCCTTCAACCTGGTGTGCACCAATGTGCCCGGGCCGCAGTTCCCGCTCTATCTGCTTGGCCACAAGATGCTGCGCTGGTATCCATATGTGCCCGTGGGCGGCGAGATGGCGGTCAACTGCGCCATCTTGAGTTACGACGGCACCGTGTTTTTCGGATTCAGCGGAGACGTGCATGCGGCACCCGATCTGCGGCGTTTGGAGGCGTTTCTGAAATTGAGTTTCGAGGAGTTGCGGGACGCTTCTGGAGTCACACCCCCGCGCAAGAGCGCGAAGAAAGTACGGGCAAAGACGCAAGAGGTCAAACCGCCGCGCAAGAGCGCGAAGAAAGTACGGGCAAAGACGCAAGAGGTCAAACCGCCGCGCCAGAGCGAGAAGAAAGTACCGGCGAAGACGCAAGAGGTATCGAAACCCGCGCCCGAGCCAGCGGCAACAGTTCGTGTATCCATTCCACTTACAGTCCCTCCCCCGCCCGTCAAGTTGGCACAAGCACCACCGCCAACCCCGGAGGAAGAGAATGTCCTGACACCAATGTTCGCGTAGTGATGCAGGGCAGGGGAGTATAGCAAGTGGGCAACGTAATTCTATTGGGCCAGGTAATTCTACTAGGAGAAGCAAAGTACCATGGTGGAACACCTCCAGTCCGTTTCGCAAGTTACCTCCTGGTTGGTCGCGGGACGAACCCTGTTCCTCATCATTCATATTTTGGGCGTCGCCGGTTTTGCCTACATTGTGGCGAAGCGCCTTGTACCGCTGCTGAGGGCCGAACGCGATCTTCGCTTTGACCAGCCATGGGCCCGGCTGGAAAAGGTTTTGAAATTCTGGTTGGGGCAGTGGAAGCATCCGCGCTACAAGACCGCAGGAACCTTACATATTCTTATTTTTGCCGGATTCATTCTCCTGGCGATGCGCGCCTTCACGGTGCTGATTGTCGGTATCTCCCAGAATTTTGTGATGCCGGGCCTTTCAGGGAGGGCCGGCGATATCTACGGCGTAATCACGGACTATGCTGCCACCGTTGTCTTCCTCTGCATGGTAGTTGCTGTGATCCGCCGACTGGTCTTCAAACCTGCGCGATATGAAGTGCCGGCGCGCTTCGGCAAGGCTCACACCGCCGACGCCGTCTTCCTCCTGGGGTTGATCGCGATTCTGATGGTGGCGGACAGCCTCTTTGAAGCGGCAAAGGTCGCTGGTCAGTCCCAGCAAGGCCAATCGGTTGAAACTTTGGCTGTCCTGTCACTGCCGTGGATCTTGAAGATCGCTCTTCTTCCAGTCGCCTTGGCCACTATCGGGAAAGTTTATGCCGGCGCCTATCTTCTCCATGAAGTGACCTTTTACTTTTTGTTGTGCTATCGGCCCTTTGGAATTCAGTTCCACGTCGAAACCTCATTGTTTAACGTTTACTTCGCCAAATTGGATCGCGAGATTCTGAAGCCCGTGAGGTGGGGCGTCAGCGATGAACATCTGGATCAGGTGAAATCGTTCGGAGTAAAGACGTTCGAAGACTTTACCTGGAAGCACCTGCTGGATTTCTATTCCTGCGCCGATTGCGGACGGTGCTCGGACAACTGTCCGTCCAATGCGGTGGGAAGGCCGTTGTCGCCACGGTTCATTACCGTCAAGGCGAGAGACTACGCATTTCGGCATTATCCGGTTTTTGGACGCGGGAACAATGGACACGAGAACAATGGCACCGCACTGGTCGGCAGCAAAGATTCCGGCAGCATTTATTCAGAAGACGAAATCTGGTCATGCACCACCTGCGGAGCTTGCGAGGAAGAGTGCCCGTTGCTGGTGGAATACATCGACAAGATCGTCGATCTGCGGCGCGGCCTGATCGATGACGGGAACGTGCCTCAGTCGCTGCAAAAGCCGCTGAAGGCGCTGGAGAGCCGCGGCAATCCTTACGGCAAGATGGAGAAAAAGAAGGCCGACTGGGCGAGCGCCAAAGAGTTTCAACAAGTCTGCCAGGTCAAGACTCTGAACAAAAGCAACGGCGCCGACACGCTGTATTTTGTGGACAGCATTACTTCCTACGATGACCGGATGCAGTCGATTGGGCGGGCGACGGCGAAGATTCTCGACCACATTGGAGAGAATTTCGGGATCCTGGGCGCTGCGGAAAAGGACAGCGGCCATGAAGTGCGTCGGTTCGGGGAAGAGCTGCTCTTCACCGCCTTGCGCGACCACAATGTGGACGCGATCAAGGCATCCGGCGTAAAGCGAATTGTTACCGCCGACCCGCACGCCTTCAACGCGCTGAAACACGACTACAAAGATGTGCCGGAGGTCGAGCACATCAGCCAGGTAATCGCCAGGGAAGTGAAGTCCGGCAAGATCAAGTTCAATCCGGTAGACAACGGAGACAAAGTTTACACCTACCACGATCCCTGCTACCTGGGACGTCACAACCAGGTTTATGACGATCCGCGTGAGGTGCTCGATGCCATCCCGGGTTTGAAGCGAGTTGAGATGACCCGCTGCAAAGACCGCTCGTTCTGCTGCGGCGGCGGCGGACTGATGCTGTTCTACGAGCCGAAGGAAGAACAGCGCATGGGCGTGAAGAGAGTCCAGATGGCCGCGGAAGCCGGGGCCAATGTGATCGTAACGGCATGTCCGTTCTGCATGGTGAATATAGAAGATGCAATCAAGGTTGCAGGTCTGGAAGGAAAGATGACCGCCATCGATCTGGCGGAGCTAGTGGACCAAGAGATGGTACGTGAGGAACAAAAAGCGGTGTGAGGAGTGGAGGTGAATGTGGAGATTCTAGTTTGCGCAAGACGAGTGCCCGATACATCGGAGAACGAGATTGAACTCAACAGCGCCGGAAACGACATCGAGCGCGACGAGTTGGTCTATTCGATCAACGAGCCGGACAACTACGCGGTTGAAGAGGCGCTGCAGATCGCGGCCCGAATTGGCGGAAACGTCACCGTGGTCACGGTTGGCGGCGAAGACGACGAAGAGATCCTTCGCCGGGAGATGGCCATGGGCGCGAACCACGGCGTGCTGATTACCGACGAAGCCTTCAGCGGATCGGACGCCCGGGGTATCGCAACCATCCTGAGAGGCTTTGTGCAAAAGGGTAACTACGACCTGATCCTCACCGGGGTGCAGGCCGAGGACGGCGGCGCGCAGGTTGGCGGGATGCTGGCGGCGTTGCTCGACTACCCGTTTGCTTCGCTGGTCAATTCCATCGAGGTGCTGGAGGGCCGGAAGCTGAAAGTCAGCCGGGAAATCGAAGGCGGCAACAAGGAGATGAGTGAAATCGATCTCCCGTGCGTGCTCTCGATTCAGACCGGTATCAATGAACCACGCTATGTCGGTATGCGAGGCATCCGCGCCGTGGCTTCTGTGCCCATCCCGACTTTCGGCGCGTCAGACCTGGGCGTTGACCCAGGTGCTGTGGGGGAAGTTGCCGCGAAAGTGAAGCGAGTGGATTACTTCATCCCCGCGCTCGGCAAGGGTGCCGAGATGCTCAAGGGCAGCCGGGAAGAAAACGTCGACAAAGTTCTGGAGTTAGTGGCAGCCAAAGGAGGGTTGAAATAATGGCTCGCATCTTCGCTTACATACTGCACAAAAATGGCGTGGCTGACGATTCCGCGGCCCAACTGGCGGCCGCTGCCAAAAAGATCGACCCCGCTGCCTCGCCTACAGCCCTGCTCACCGGTTTTGGCGCGGACCTCACTGCCGCGTGCAGCGCCGTCCGTGCTTCCTACGCTGAGATATGGACAATTTCCAACCAAGCTCTTGCCTACCCCAACGCGGAATTGATCCGCAAGGCCCTGGTTAAGGTCGTGCCGCCGGGCAGCATTGTGCTGGTTGCCCACGAGCATTTCGGAATCGATCTGGCGCCAGGTCTTTCCATCAAGCTGAATTCGGCTTTCGTCTCGGACGTGTTGGACATCGCCGGAATTGACGGCAGCGATCTCAAAGTCGTCCGCCAGGAATTCGGCGGACAGGTGAGCGCCCATGTTTGTTGCGACATCTCGTCGGGCGCTGTGGTTACGGTGCGTCCAGGCGCGTTCAAACCTCTGGAGGGTACTCCTGTGGCTGCGACCGTAGTCGACAAGTCATCGGAGGCTGGTGCGCTGACAGCGGGACGGCGTTACCTGGAGACCATCGTTGCCGAGGCGGGTGATGTCGATATCACGAAGCAGAACGTCTTGGTTTCCATCGGCCGTGGCATCCAGAAGCAAGAGAACGTGGCCATTGCGCAGGAACTGGCTGATGCTCTGGGCGCGGCAGTGAGCTGCTCGAGACCCGTGGTTGACGCCAAGTGGCTGGGGAAATCGCGTCAGGTTGGGTCGTCCGGGAAAACCGTCAAGCCGAAGGTCTATCTGGCATGCGGCATCAGTGGTTCATTCCAGCATCTGGCCGGCCTCAAAGGCAGTCCGTTTCTGATCGCCATCAACAAGAATCCTAAAGCGCCAATCTTTCAAGTGGCAGATGTTGGGATTGTGGACGACATCCTGGAGTTCTTGCCGGAGTTGACCAACAAAGTTCGAGAAATGCGCAGCATCGCTGCAAAGTGAGGACCCGACCATGATCGCAAATAAGACACTGAAGTTAAGCGTGAAGTCGCTCAGAGATTTTGCCAAGAAACGCCTGACTGACGAGAAAATCCGGGAGCTGGATGACCGCGACGAATGCCCGCTGGAGATCGTCCGGCATATGTGCAGCCCGGACCAGTTGGGCATTCAACTACTGTTTATCCCCGAAGACTGCGGCGGTTTCGGCGGCGGCGCCTTCGATGTGTATGTGGTGTGCGAAGAGATGGCGCGCATTGATCTGGGCGTCGCCACGGCCGTGCTGGCTACGTTCTTGGGCAGCGATCCGATCACGGTGGGCGCCACTCCGGAGCAAAAGAAGCACTGGCTGAGTCGCATTGCGGAAGAGGGATTGCTGTTCGCCTACGGCGCCACTGAACCGGAAGCGGGCAGCGATCTGGGCGCTCTCCGCACTACCGCGGACCGAGTCATGCAGGACGGCCGGGTCGTCGGCTACAAAATCAAGACCGAGTCATGCAGGACGGCCGGGTCGTCGGCTACAAAATCAACGGGGCCAAGCAATGGATCAGCAACGGCGGAATCGCGGACGCTTACACCGTCCTGGCCAACACGCCCGGTGGTCCGAGCTGGTTCATCTTGGAAAAGGGCGCCACCGGTTTCAGCCACGACGAACCGGAAGATAAGCACGGCATTCGACTGAGCAACACGGCCGCGCTTGCATTCAGCGACGTCTACGTCGAAGCCGACCGCCTGATCGGCGGGGTGGAAGGCCAGGGATTGAATCAGGCGCAGGCTGTCTTCGGCTACACGCGGCTGATGGTGGCGGCATTTGGCCTGGGGGCCGGGTGGTCTGCGCTGGATCGCGCAATTCCGTACTCCACCAAGCGTATTCAAGCGGGAGCGCCGCTCTCGGAGAAACAAGGCTACACCCACAAGCTGATCGTGCCCCACGTGGCGCGCCTCGAAGCCGCCCGCTCTTACATCGAAGAAAC
>JBEKFN010000078.1:0-12891 GCA_050013295.1 Terriglobales bacterium | reverse complement strand
CCGTGCAGGTGATTCCGCACGTGACCAACGAAATCAAGGCGGCGACGAAGAAAGTCGCTCAGGACGTGGATGTGCTGATCGTCGAAATCGGCGGCACGGTGGGCGACATCGAGTCGCTGCCCTTCATCGAGGCGATCCGCCAGATGCGGCAGGAACTGGGCCGCGATAACACTTTATTCGTGCACGTGACGCTGGTGCCGTTTATCGCCGCGGCGCAGGAATTAAAGACCAAGCCGACCCAGCACTCCGTCAAAGAATTGCTCAGCTCCGGAATTCAGCCGGACATCCTGCTCTGCCGCACCGACCGCTACCTTTCCTCGGAGATTAAGTCGAAGATTGCGTCGTTCTGCAACGTCGAAGAAGAAGCGGTGATCACGGCGAAGGATGTTGCGTCCATCTACGAAGTGCCGATCGTGTTCGCCCATGAAGAAGTGGACACGTTGATCCTGCGCCGTCTGCGACTGGAGGCAAAGGAGCGCGATCTTTCGAAGTGGGAAGACCTGGTGCACCGCGTCTATAACCCGAAAGATGTGGTGAGGATCGGCATCGTCGGAAAGTACGTGATGTACGAGGATTCCTACAAGTCGCTGAAAGAGGCGCTGGTGCATGGCGCGCTGGCGCACAACCTGAAGCTGGAAGTGAATTGGGTCGACGCCGAAGGACTGGAGGCCGCCGACAAAGCCGACAAAAGCTATGAAGCGCAGCTAGAAGACTACGACGGTCTGCTCGTGCCCGGCGGATTCGGCAAGCGTGGCATCGAAGGCATGTTGCGGGCGATCCAGTACGCGCGCGAGAAGCATGTCCCCTACTTTGGAATCTGTCTGGGGATGCAAACGGCTTGCATCGAATATGCGCGCAATGTCTGCGGATTGGCGGATGCCAATTCGAGCGAGTTCGATCCGGCGACACCGCATCGCGTGATCTACAAGCTGCGCGAGTTGCGTGGCGTGGAGGAGTTGGGCGGCACGATGCGGCTGGGGGCATGGCCGTGCAAGATCGAGACGGGAACGCTGGCCTACAAAGTATATGGCCAGACCGAGATCAGCGAACGGCACCGGCATCGTTACGAGTTCAACCGCGAGTATGAAGAGCCCATGGTGGCCGCGGGTCTGCGCATTTCCGGTTCGACTCCGGACGGCACCTACGTTGAGATGGTGGAGATTCCGGGCCATCCGTTCTTCATCGGATGCCAGTTCCATCCGGAATTCAAATCGAAGCCGCTGGAGCCGCATCCGCTGTTTAAGGCGTTCGTGGGCGCGGCCTACGAACACGGGCAGAAAAATAAAGACCAGAAAGATGCCGCTGAGGTCGAGATGTTCCTGCGGCCGGAGAATGTGGGACGGAGATAGAAAAGAATTTGTAATTGGTAATTTGTAATTTGTAATTTGAAAACTGCGAGTGGGTTTAAATTACCAATTACAAATTACCCAATTACAAATTCTTTGACCCTATCTTTCCAAATCGATAACGTCCGCGTCGGCGCCGGAGATCTGTTCCTCATTGCCGGGCCCTGCGTGATCGAGAGCGAAGAGCACGCGCTGCGCATGGCGGAGATCATCAAAGGCGTGGTTCGATCGCTGAATTTTCCGTTTATCTTCAAGGCGTCGTACGACAAGGCGAACCGCACTTCGATCCGCAGCTATCGCGGGCCGGGGATGAAGGAAGGCCTGCGTATTCTGAAGAAGGTGAAAGATGAAGTGCACATTCCGGTGCTGACCGATGTGCATCAAGTGGCCGATGTCGCTGCCGTCGCGGAAGTAGTGGACGTGCTGCAGATCCCTGCGTTTCTCTGCCGCCAGACCGATCTGGTGGTGGCGGCGGCGCTCAGCGGGCGTCCGGTGAACATCAAAAAAGGGCAGTTCGTTTCGCCCTGGGACATGAAGCACGCCACCGAAAAGTGCCGCGATGCGGGGAACAGCCAGGTTTTCGTGACCGAGCGCGGGTCGAGTTTTGGCTATAACAACCTGGTCGTGGACATGCGCTCGCTGGCCATCATGCGCAAGTTTGCACCGGTAGTGTTTGACGCGACGCACTCCGTGCAACTGCCGTCGGCTTTGAACGGTGGTGAAGATCAGCCCGCGGTGAGCGGCGGCCAGCCGGAGTTTATCCCGGTGCTGTCGCGGGCGGCGGTGGCGGCGGGCGTGGACGGAGTGTTTCTGGAAGTCCACGACAATCCGAAGGAAGCGAAGAGCGACGGCGCGAACGCGCTCGACACGCGCCACCTGCGCGGCTTGCTAAAAGAATTGCAGGCGATAAAGAAAGCCCTGGACGCGGCGCACGTGGCGCCGTAGCGTCATTTCTGAATCTGCTACCATGCCCGCGTCATCTCAATCTCATCTATGCATTGGTGGGCATCGATCGCCGGCATTGTTCTGATCTTCATCATCCTGATGGATGCGTTTGAGACCGTGATTCTGCCGCGGCGCATCAAGCGAATTTTTCGCATCACGGGGTGGTTCTACCGGAATACCTGGGGCCTCTGGACCAGAGTGGGGCTGCATATCAAGTCCGGGAACCGGCGCGAAGGCTTCCTCGCTTACTTTGGGCCGCTGTCCTTGATCCCGCTGATGGGTTTTTGGGCGCTCGGTCTGATTTTTGGATTCGCCTGCGTGCAGTACGGACTGGGCGAACATCTGTCGCTGGGCAATGAAAAAATCACGTTCGGCAAAGTGGTCTATCTCAGCGGCGAAACTTTCTTCACGCTGGGCTACGGAGACATCACGCCCAACAACTCCGCCGCCCGCGCCCTTGCCGTGATGGAGGCGGGCATGGGCTTCGCGTTCCTCGGCGTCGTGATCGGATATCTGCCGGTTATCTACAACTCGTTTGCCGCGCGCGAGATTGAAATTTCGCTGCTCGATGCGCGCGCCGGATCGCCGCCGAGCGCCGCTGAGTTTCTCGGCCGGCTGGGTTGCTGTCCCGAGCAAACCGTGCTCGACCAAATTTTTCGCGACTGGGAGCGCTGGTGCGCCGACCTGCTGTCGAGTCACATTTCCTATCCGGTGCTGGTTTTCTTCCGGTCGCAGCACGGCAATCAATCGTGGTTGAGCGCGCTGACGGTTATGCTCGATGTTACGTCGCTGGTTACGGCCGGCGTGGAAGGCATCCATCCCGACCAGGCCAAGCTCACGTTCGCCATGGCGCGGCACGCTGCCGTCGATCTCGCCCAGGTGATGAGAGCGGAATACAGTCCGCATGATGCCGACCGGCTCACGGCATCAGATCTAATCCGGCTGCGAGCGGAACTCGCCAAGCATGGCGTGACTCTCAATGATCGTTTGGGCGATGACGCTGCGGGCAATGATGGTGCGGGCAATAAAGTCGCGGATGCGTCCGATCGGCTGGCGGAACTTCGGGTGCTCTACGAACCTTATCTTCATTCCCTCAGTGGCCGGCTTTTGATGACCCTGCCGCCGTGGATCCACACGGGGCGCAAGAAAGACAACTGGCAGGCCAGCCCGTGGGACCGCGTAATTCAGGCGCGAGCGCTGGAGCGTCCGAGGCGGGTGGCGGACGATCACTTCTGAGCGGGCGACCTGGCTAGGTGAGGCGGTTGGTGTGGCGCCAGCAGTGGTGAAGGAGTCTTCGTATCATTGCACGAACTGTGCGGCCACGAACTGCGTCCATGGACTGTGCCACAGACTGCGCCGCGGGCTGCGGGCGGTCCCACAGCCCCGGTTCAAGCTTGGCGCTTGAGGCCTATTTGGTCATTTTGTCCATTTTGCCCATGCCCATCGAATACGTGCCGGTGCACTCCAGGTCGGAGGAGCCATCCGCATTGACCTTTCCGGCGCAGCTCCCGGAACCTTTGATACCTTTGTTTTTTCCGGTACCGCTCACAATCTTCCATTTATTGGCGACGGGTTTCGCGATGTCGGCTGAACCCGTACCTTCATACGTGTAGTTAACCTTGTCGCCGCTGTCCGTGGTCGCGATGAAGTAGCCGTGGTATTTGAAGGACGCTTTCCATGCATCGTGGAATTCCGTGAAGGTACCAGTCTTTTCCTTCAGGCCACCGCTGCTTGAGGTAGCGTCGCAGGTGCCTTGCCCGATCCAGTAGAGGTGATCCGGCACGTCGCCGACGTCGAGTTTGTATTCTGTCGTTGCCTTAGGACAGTGCCACTTGGTGTCAACCTTGCTCTGAGCCACAGCTACAGACACAGACACTGATAAAGAAAATGCAACCAGCAAAACCTTCCGCATCTTTCTCTCCTTTTGAGTTTGAGTGGAAAAGCGGGGCAACTATAGTGCACTCACCCAATTCTGGCAAGAGCCGGCGGCGCCGGCGATTCGAGCAGGCGCGAGGTTGAGATGACCCGATGGCCCGATGTCTTGTTCCTTCTGCTACCATTTCCCCTTCATGAAACACGTGGGCGAGAACGTGGTGCGCATCGAGGCTGAGGCGTTACGAGCGCTGGCGGATCGGCTGGCAGGCCCGATGTCCGCGGACTTCAACCGGGCTCTGGAACTGATGTTCGGCTGCCGGGGCCGAGTGGTCGTGACCGGCATGGGGAAGAGCGGCCTCATTGCTCGCAAGATTGCGGCTACATTGAGTTCGACTGGCTCGCCCGCGCTCTACCTGCATCCGGTGGAGGCGCTGCATGGTGATTTGGGGATGATTGTGCGCGGCGATGTTGTGCTGGCGCTTTCGGCCAGCGGCGAGACGGAGGAGATCCTGCAGTTGATGGCAACGATCAAACGGCTGCAGGTACCGCTCGTCGCTATGACCTGCGAGGACATTGCGCAACTCCACGCGGGCGGGGGCCCCTTCGACTCTCGCTCAGGGCAGGTCCGCGCCACACTTGCTTCCACTTTGGCATCTTCGGCTGACGTGGCTTTGGACTGCTCAATCTCGAAGGAAGCTTGCTCGCTGGGGCTCGCTCCTACGGCTTCCACTACGACAATGCTCGCTCTCGGCGATGCGCTGGCGGTGGCGCTTTCGGAAAAGCGCGGGTTCAAGGAAGAAGATTTTGCCAACCTGCATCCGGGTGGAAAGCTGGGCAAACGGCTGGCGCGGGTGGAATCGTTGATGCACTCGGGCGACGCGGTTCCGCGGGTGACGGCGCAAACGAAGATGCCGGACGTGATTTACGAAATGTCGCGCAAGAAACTGGGAATGACCGCGGTGGTCGAAGGCGACCGTCTACTAGGGGTGATCAGCGACGGCGATCTGCGGCGATTGCTCGAGCAGCGCGGCAAAGACACGCTCGACCTGACGGCGGGGGAGTGCATGACGCGGACTCCGAAAACCATTGGCCCGCAGGAGTTCGCAGCCACCGCGCTCGCGCGCATGGAGGAGATGAAAATTACGTCGCTCGTCGTCGTGGACAGCGTTGCGGGAAACGATCAGCGCTTGCTGGGGATCGTGCACCTTCATGATCTTTGGGGCACGGAGATGGTGTAGTAAGAGTTCTAGATCGGCTGTTTGTTATGTAAGAGTAGCTATAGATTCTTCCGGATCAGCCGCGAGCCCGTTGTTGTGCCCTCCATCTTCGGACCTTCCCCACCAAAACCAGCGGCCAAACCGCGTACCAGTATTTTTTTCGGAGAAAGTTAGTCATGAGTCTGCCTTTCCAATCGTCCGCGACGTCCTCCTTCTCGCGGTACTCAGGGCGAATGAAGTCATGTATGTGGTGGCCGAGTTCGTGATACAGCACATTTCCCAGATGAATTTCGCGGAAAAAGGGAATCCAGAGGCACGCTTTCGGGGAGTAGTTGCTGAGTGTCTTGTCAACGCGGATTTCGATCCACGCCGGCCTGCCTTGCCACGCGTGGTGGTACAAACCGTAGGCTTCAGATTTGTCAAACTTGCGTTTGCGAGATCGTACTTTTCCCACCCTGTCCCTGCGAGAAAGGCCCTCTTCATTGAGAAGAACCACGCAATCGAGTCCGACCAGATATTTTTCCGGGACCGTGCGCAGAAGAGTCTGGACCACCCGGCTGGCATCAAAGGGTGGCTTGTAGTCGCGATAGGATTCGACAATACGGGGCTGAGAATCTGCCACAGAAAGAATTTAACCACTAGGCGCACTTTCCGCGCGTAGAGCGCGTCGGGGGATGGTAAAGACGACGGGCGAGACGCAATGGCTCACTCGGTATTGCCTAGTGGCAGAAACGCTGTAGCTTCGGCGGCGGCGGGGTAGGGAACTCATCAAATTCGCCGTCCCATCCGGCGCATCCGCGCGCGGTGACGGCGCGGATCACGACCTGTTCCAGATCGCGGGCTTTCGCTTTCGCTTCCGAGATCTGCTCCAGCGTGAGAGAGCCGCCGTTGAGTTCGCCGAGGTCCGCGCCCGCGGCGGCATAACCGGCATCGGCTGCAATGGTGTACCAGATATACGCAGTAAGGCGATCCTGCGGAACGCCGCGGCCATCTTTCAGCGTTTTGGCGTAGAAGTATTGCGCCTGGGGAAGACCCTGATCGGCGGCAATCTTATAGAGCTTTGGGGCCTTGGTGAAATCTCGATCCGCCATCAGACGGCCCAGGTAGTAGGCGCCGAAAGCGTTGTTCTGGTCGGCGGCCAGCTTGAGCCACTTCTGGGCCGCGTCGGGATCGCGCGGCACCCCGTTGCCGAGGAAGTAGTGCCGTCCAACCAGCCAACCCGCAAGTGGGTCGCCTTGTTGAGCGGCCTTGCGATACAGGTCAATGGCCTGGCTCTGGTTGCCGGTGACCGCAGTTCCGGTTTCGTAATAGTAAGCCAGTGCGATCTGGGCGGGTCCGTAGCCGAGATCGGCGGAGCGTCGAAAGTAGTCGATCCCCAGAGAGTCGTCTTGCGACGGCCCAACGCCGGTAATGGCGTCCATTCCGCGGTCGTATAGAGCTTCTGGAGAGGTGCTCTGCGCTACGCCGAGGGTGCTCCATAGCACGAGAATTGCCGACAGAATCGTTCGACGCATTGCGGATTTCCTGTAACAAATATTGAACTTAGTATAGGGAATACGGCGTATCAGTGTAGAGTTACGAAAGTACTGATTTAGGTCAAGCGTTTTCTGCAAGTTACAGATTTCACAATAAGCTACCGCACATGGCTCGATGAGCTTGGGACCCCAATCAGCGTGCAGCAGCGGGCAATGCGTCACAGGGACATCAGAGTCACAATGAATGTGTACGGCGACCCGGTGAGCGATGCTCTCAGAGACGCAAGCTCAAAAGTTGCAAAGCGGGCTATCAGTCAGTTACTGACCAAAAGTGTGAGCTAAGTTCTTTGGAATTGGGGTGGGAGACGGGAATTGAACCCGCAACCGTCGGAGCCACAGTCCGATGCTCTACCAAGTTGAGCTACTCCCACCGCAGACGTGCTTGTACAGACAATGATTATAGCAATTGCGGTGGGACTGCGGCTCTTTGGAGCGCCTACGGTCTTCCCACGCCCATGTACTGGAATCCCATGGCGCGCAGGCGGGACGAGTCGAGCAGATTCTTGGTGTCGATGATGATCGGCCGTCTCACCAGGTGGCGGATCTTCGCGAAATCGAGCGTCCGGAACTCAGGCCAGCCGGTGGCGACGATCAGGGCATCCACTCCTTCGCAGGCTCCGTAGGCAGATTCGCAGTACTTCACCATGCCGTTCAGTTGCAGCCGCGCCTCGGGAATCGCCACGGGATCGTATGCCCTAACGCGCGCTCCCCCAGCCAGCAAGTTCTGCGCCAGTTGAACGGAAGCCGATCCGGCAACGGAATTGGTGTTGGGCTTGAACGCTAGCCCTAGAATGCCGAGATCCTTGTTCTGCACGGTATCGAGCGCAATGGCCACTTTCTGGAAGAGCCGCTCCGCCAGATTCAGATTCACTTCGCGGGCAGCATTCAGCACCTTCAGGTCGACTTTGTTCTCTCTCGCCAACCCAGTCAGCGACTCCATATCCGTCTCGGCAAAAATTCCACCCATGCCGGCGCCTGGTTGCAGGCAGCGCGGGGCAATTTTCTTGTCCAACCCCAGGGCGAGTGAGAGGCTGACGGCATCGGCGTTCACGTGTTCGCACAGGCTCGCAATTTCGTTGATGAACGAAATCTTGGTCGCCACAAACGCCGTGGTTGCTTCGCGCGCCAACTCCGCCGTTTCGTAGTTCGTGACCAGCACGGGAACCCCGCGCATCACTAGCGGATGAAAAATCTGCTTGAGGGTAGAGACGGCCTCGCTGGAAGACGTTCCGAGAATGATGCGGTCGGGCCAGTTGAAATCTTCGACCGCGCATCCGTTGGTGAAGAACATCGGTTGGCACACCAGCAGGCTCTTCAGTCCTTTGTCTTGCAGAGCTTTTTCAATCTTCCTGGTCGCACCCACCCGATCCGGCGTTACGATCGACAGCACCTGGAAGCGGCCCGCCGCGGTCGCCAGGCGGATTACGAGTTCTTTCAGTCCAAGGGCGGAATCTTCAGCAAGAAAAATTACCTGCGTTTTGCGCGCTAATTCTTCCGGGTCCGCCGAGTACACCAGCCGTCCGGAACGCACGTTGCGCCGAATCACTTCCTGAAGATTTTTTTCGAAAAAAGGTATGTTGCCCCGGGCAACTTCCATGATGCGCGAGCTATCGGCATGACAGCACCAGACCGGCGTGCCGAAGTCAGCGAGGCAGGCGGAGATGACAGTTGCGAGATAGCCGGATCCGTAAACCCCAATTTGCATATATGTTTTCTCTTCCGATCAAACCCGCAGCCTGGGATCCGGCGCTTACTTGTGGCCCGTTGAATCTATGGTAATGCCGCCAATGGACTTGGCAACGGCCAGAAAGTACATGTCCTGTCGAATCGGCGAAACTGGCCTCTAGTTGCGGGTTTTCAGGGGTTGTTGTGGAGTGGACCATGGACCTTGGTGCGGACAGCGTTTGCCGATCCCACCCGGACTACGACTTGGAGGACAATTGGCCGCGTCCCAGCGGCAGCGGCGCCACATCCTGCCAACAATCGCCATTCTCGCGGACGAACATCAACTCCTCCACATGGATCTGGCGCTTGCCGGGAAACGTCGCCCAGCGCTCCCGCGCGATCACGCATGCCGCACGCGCCTGCTCATCCTGCTCCGTCTTCAAAATCGTGAGATGCGGAATATAGGGCCAACTCTCCGCGCAGGTCAACCCGCCGCCACAGAGTTGATCGTGCAGTTCACGTATCCGATAAGCAGCTCGCTTTACCTGGATGAAAACCGTCGGAGTCGTCGGCAGAAATGTTTCCACGTCTCCCAGTTCGACGCTGAACGGAACGACGCGGCCACAAGCCACTCCCAGAAATTCCAATGCGGCCGCTTCGGTTCCCTGCAACTCCCGCGGAGGAAGAATCGTGAGATGGGACGGCATGTGAGCGATCGTCGGGTGGAGTTCCCGGCGCAGTTGTTCTACAAACTCGCCCACCGGATTACGGACGTAGGTCACCAACGCGTAGCGTGAACTGGACATGTCTTCCGAAGCAAGATTATAGCCCGAGGGCGGCCCGCAAGGGCATGCCACCTTTGGGGAGCGTCACGAGGTCACCCGCATCCATCATCATATAATCGAATCACAGTCGGGGCGTAGCGCAGCGCTGGTAGCGCACCTGGCGATTCTTCGCGTGCTATCCTGAGGTTCTACAGTGAAAACTTTTCTTATCATTCTGGTTGTTGTCATGGCAACGGCGGCGGTGCTCCTGCTAGCGCTCTCGGCCACGCCGGTTGTCCAGTTGCAGCCTCAAGTGACCGCGCTAGGCGTGGCGACCCCTCTCACCCTCCAGGTTAGCGATCGGCACGGGATCCGCGAGGCTGTGGTGTCTGTCGAGCAGAACGGCATCCGCTACAGCGCCTGGGACACCAAGCAGCCGGCACGACGAATCTTCTGGCAGCAAAGCGTTCCAGACAGTGTCTGGAACCTGGTGGCCGGAACCAAAGCCATGCCGCAACTCAAAGACGGTAAGGCACAATTGATCGTCGAAGTGATATCCAACGACTTTCGCGGCAAAACGGTGCGATTACAGCGGGACGTAACGGTGGTGACGCAACCTCCCGTACTCACGGTCGATTCCGATCAGCACTACCTCTACCTGGGCATGGCCGATCTGGTGACGTTCAACGTTGCAGGTTATTCCACCGAAGCGGGTGTGCGGGTGGGCGACGAAACGTTCCGCAGCTGGCCCATGCCCGACGGCAAGACCGGGCTCTTTTCATTGTTCGCTTTTGCGTGGAACATGCCGGCGGGCACAGTGCCGCTGGTCTACGCAACTAACCCGGCGGGCAACGAAGTCACCGCAGCGATGGCGTTCCAGTTTCCCAAGAAAGAGCAGCCGAAGTATCGGGTGCGCGATTTGCAGATCGACGATCGCTTCATGCAAAAGGTCATTGGCGAGTTGGACCCGAATGGTTCGGGCGATCCGGTTGCGCGTTTCCTGAAGATCAACGGCGAGATGCGGCGCGCCAACAACCAAACTCTGTCCGACCTGCGTTTGAAGACCGAGGGCCGGTTCCTCTGGTCACAGCCCTTTTTGCAACAACACAACTCCAAGGTGGAATCCAGTTTCGCCGACGAGCGGAACTACATTTACCAAGGTAAGAAGATCGATCAACAGGTTCACTTGGGCTACGATCTTTCCATCACGCAGCACGTGGGCGTGGAGGCGTCGAACGATGGCCGTGTAGTGTATGCTGCCCCGCTCGGCATCTACGGCAATTGCATTGTGGTGGACCACGGCTATGGCCTGCAGACCATCTACGGCCACTTGAGTGAGATTGCGGTACACGAGGGTGACATGGTGAAGCGCGGCCAGATCATGGGTAAGAGCGGCCAAACCGGCATGGCGGGGGGCGACCACATTCACTTCAGCATGCAACTGGAAGGCGTTCAGATCGATCCCAAGGAGTGGTGGGATGGCCATGGGATCAAGGATCATGTTGCAAAGCGCGTGAGCTTGGCTGGCTTCAGCGATTGATTTCCATTTCTGTGACTGCCGATTATGTTGTCCGTTGTCTGCCCAGGTAGTAAAAGTCATCGCCATAGTGTCAAATAGTTGTCAGTAACAAACTTCTGCGCGGATCTGGTCAAGAGAGAACTCTGAAGGAATGAGCAGCGCCATAAAATCTGCCGACGCTACGCCTCCTCCGCTAGTGGAAGAAGAGATCGCTCGCCGCGTGGCCGCCGAAAGGTTGCGACTGGTACGGGATGCTGGGCTCCCCGAGAAACCCATCGAGCACTTTCACCGCCCCATGGAGCGGCTCTTCACCGCGGAAGAACGCGACCGCGTAACCATACTTTTCGGAGGCTTTACCTGGAAACACGAGCGCTTCATCGAAGCCGTGTTTCGCGGCTGCGGCTATCGCTGCCAGATGTTGCCTAACCCCGACGTGGCCGCCTTCCAGACGGGTAAGGAGTTTGGCAATAATGGGCAATGTAATCCCACTTACTTTACAGTCGGCAACCTCATCGAATTCCTGCGGTCGCTGGAAGCTCGAGGTCTCTCGCGCCAGGAAATCCTCGACAACTACGTCTTTTTTACCGCAGGCTCGTGCGGACCTTGCCGCTTCGGCATGTACGAGTCCGAGTACCGAATGGCGCTTGAGAATGCGGGCTTCGGGGGTTTCCGGGTCCTGCTTTTCCAGCAGGACCATGGCGTCAAGGCGGCATCGGGCAACCCCGGCCTGAAGTTCTCCGCAGACCTCGGCATGGGCCAGCTCAACGCGCTGAACCTTGGCGATGTGATCAACGACATGGTTTACCAGATCCGGCCTTACGAGGTTGCTCCGGGTGCAACCGGCCAGGCAATCAAAGAAGTCGTGGATCAGCTCAGCGATTTTCTGGAGAACCGGAAGCGTTACGAGATCCTCGAGAGCGCGCCGGGATGGATTTCGCGCCGCCTGGCCCAGAACAAGAAGCTGAAAGATATCTGCAACACGCTGGGCAAGGTCTTGCACCACCTCTACGCCGAGGACTTCCTCAACGTTATGCACTTCGCCCGTGAGCGCCTGAACCAAGTCGAAGTGGACCGCACACGGGTAAAGCCCATCGTCAAGGTCACGGGTGAGTTTTGGGCACAACTCACCGAAGGCGACGGCAACTTCAACATGTTTACTTTTCTGGAGCAGGAAGGCGCCCAGGTGGACGTGGAACCAATCGGGTGCTGGGTCACCTATCTCCTGTCGCAGGCTCGGGCCAACGCGGACGCGAAGAAAGGGCTCGATGCACCCTATCCCGGCGCGCGCTGGTGGGAATTGAAGAAGCAACTCGCCAACGAGTGGAAATTCCGCAAAAAGTGGCTGCTGTTGCGGCTGAGCGAAGGCATCTGGAACCGCCAGCATGCGCGCACCGCCCGCCACCTGGGCGGACTCACGCACCGTCTCGTTGCACAGAGCGACCTGGCCCGAGTGGCGCATCCGTTTTACCACTCGCTCGCCCGCGGCGGCGAAGGGCATCTCGAAGTAGGGAAGAACGTCTACTACACCACGCACCACCTGTGTCACATGGTGCTGGCTGTGAAGCCATTCGGCTGTATGCCGTCTTCACAATCCGATGGCGTGCAGTCCGCCGTGGTGAACCGTTTCCGGGAAATGATCTTCCTGCCCATTGAAACTTCGGGGGAGGGAGAGATCAACGCGCACAGCCGCGTGCAGATGGCCCTGGGCGACGCCAAGATCAAGGCTAAGGCGGAGTTCGAGCAGGCGCTGGCTTCCACCGGCAAGAAGCTCGACGACATCAAGGCATACATCGCCGAGCATCGGCAGTTGCGGAGTCCGCTTTATCCGGTTCCGCGCCGCCGAGGCATAGCTGGGGTTGCGGCCAACTTTATTTTGCACGTTAGCAACCTGATGGATGGCAATGCACGCCTCGCTAAGCTGCCGGGGGAGATCTGAAGAGCCTAGGAGATTCTGTGGGTAAGACCGCACAACACGCGTGCGCCGCCGATCGGCAGTGCTCACTGCCGGCCCCGGTGGAGCGATGT
>JBEKFN010000077.1:0-13693 GCA_050013295.1 Terriglobales bacterium | reverse complement strand
CACGCGCAATGACGAGTCGCGAAAGATTCTACGCGAGATGGGCGTGCCGACGGAATTGGGTACAGACACGGCGTGGACTTTTGAGCCGCTGGGCGCGGAGTATGGGCAGAAAGCACTGCGCGATGTGGGTTGGGACGGAAAGACTCCGGTGCTGGTGGTGTGTCCGATTAATCCGTTTGAGTGGCCGGTGAAGGCGTCGGTGGCGAAGGCCGCACTGCACAGCCTGACGGGCGCATACAAAGAGAGCCACTACCGCGGGCCCTACTTTCATCATGCGGGGCCGGAGGCGGAGCGAGCGTACGAACATTACTTGAGTTCGATCGCAAAGGCGGTGGCCGCGTTTCGGCAGAAAAGGAATGTGTTCGTGATCATGGCGGCGACCGAGCGCATGGATGCCCGGCCTTGCCGGCGCATCTCGGAGAAGCTGGGCGGAGTTCCGATCCTGACCTCGGACGATTACAACATGTACCAAATGGTCAGCATTCTGCGTGCTTGCCGCATGATGGTGTCTTCGCGCTATCACGGGATTGTGACTTCGATGCCGGCGCTGGTGGCGTCGGCGGGCATCACGATGGATGAGCGCATACGGAATCTGATGAATGAGCGCGGGCATCCGGAGTTGCTGATGAATGTAGATGATCCGGACCTGGAGGCGAGGACTCTGGCGGCGCTGGATGTTCTGGATCGCGAGGAGGAGCGGATTGCCGATGGGATCGCGCGGAGCGTGGTGCGGAATTTGAAACTGATGGCGCGCATGGGCGTGTATTTCGAAGAAGAAGTGCAGCGACGGTATCCGGATTTTCCCACTCGGCGTGGAGAATGGAGCTGGGAGGATTATTTGCCGCTGATGAGCGACGGGTTGAAGCAATTGGTGGCGGCGTACGGGTAGGTGGGGTTCCTCCGTGAATCTTCGTGTCCTCCGTGGTTAGAGAAGTGCGGACCCACAAAGGACGCGAAGGCTCACGAAGGAAATCTCCAAGATTTCGATCGGCAATCCTGATAGACCAGAATCGCATGCCATTTCTCGAACAACTTTTTGCGAGCCTGGAGCGCAGCGGCGATGCTATCGTGCTGCAGGAAATGCGCGACGGGCAGGCGGTTCGGCTTACGGCGCGGCAGTTGCTGGCGCAGGTACTGGTGGCGCGTGCTTATCTGCGGCGGTTGCGGCTGAAGAAGGGTGACCGGTGTGCGCTGCTGGCGCATAACTCGCTGCAATGGGTGGCGATGGATTTGGCCACCATGGCCGAGGGGTTGACGGTGGTGCCGCTGTACGCGCGACAGGCGCCGGCCGAACTTGTCGCGATGATGAAGGATTGCTGGCCGGCGGTGGTTGCCTGCGGCGAGAAGTCGTTGGCCGATGCCATCGCGCAAGCTTGGCCCGAGGCGCCGCCGAGTTTCTGCTTCGAAAATGTTTTCACGGCAGGGCGCGAGCCGGCGGAGAATCCGGCGCTGGAGGTTGCGGAAGAAGATGTGGTGACGATCATCTACACCTCGGGCACCTCGGGCGAGGCGAAGGGTGTGATGTTGAACGCGGGCAACGTCGCGCACATGCTGGGCTGCACTTCGGCGCGGCTCGATCAGCTTATAAAGTGGCGCCCGATACTGAGGGACACTTGGCAGACACAGCCGGGGCAGGACGCGGTGTTTCATTACTTGCCGCTTTGCTTTGCCGGCTCGTGGATCATGATGCTGACCTGCCTGTTGCGCGGAAGTAAGCTGACGTTGAATACGGACCTGGGAAAGATTGCTACCGAGATGCGGCTGGCGGCGCCGGATTATTTCCTGAATGTTCCCGCGCTTCTCGAACGCATGCGCAAGGCGGTCGACGAGCAGCTTTGGAATACGGGTGGATTTCCGTTGAAGGTGCACACCAAGGCAAAGGGCGCGTGGGTGCGACGGCAGGAGGGAAAATCGCGCGCCGGGGACGGGATCTGGCTCGGGCTGGCGAATCGGCTCGTGTTTCCTACCATCCGCAAAAAGATGATCGGCGGAAAACTGCGCGCGCTGATTTGTGGATCGGCGCCGCTGAGTGAGGAGACGCAACTCTTTTTTATGATGCTGGGCATTCCCGTTTTGCAAGTGTACGGCCTGACCGAGACGACAGCGATCTGCACCATGGATGATCCGGATGCGCCGGTAATTCCGGGCCGCGCGGGGCCGGCGATTGCGGGCGTGGAGATGAAGGTCGCGGAGAATGCGGAGATCATGGTGCGTGGGCCGAATATTTTCCCAGGATACTGGAATCGCCCGGAGGAGACGGCGAAAGTGCTGCGCGACGGCTGGTTTCGTACCGGCGATCAAGGCGAAGTGGACGCCAACGGAAACTGGAGGATTGTCGGGCGCATCAAGAACCTGATTATTCTTGGGTCGGGGCATAACATTGCGCCCGAGCCGATTGAGGACAAGATTCTGCACGAGTTGCCGGGCGCGAGTCAGGTGGTGGTCGTGGGCAACGCGCGCGGATATCTGGCGGCGCTGGTCACGGGCAAGGTGAGCGGCGAGAAGACGCAGGCAGCGTTGGACCTTGTGAATCAGGACCTGCCGCATTACAAGCAGGTGCGAGCGTTTCATCTGGTGAAGGAAGCGTTCACCATCGAGAGCGGCCTGCTAACGGCGAACGGGAAACTGAAGCGCGACTTGATTGCCGAGCGCTTTCGCAACGAAATTGACGCGATGTACCTGACCTCGCAGAACCAGGTTCCGAAGAACCAGGCGGCGAAGACGGCATGAACGACTTCAAAGGGCAGACGCTTTCGTGGCAAATCGTGAATGGAGTGACTGAGCTTGCATTGCATCACGATCCTTGCAACGAGATCGGGTCGCTCACACTGGAGGAATTAGAAAAATTTGCAGCGGCTTTGCCCGGACTGGCGAACGAAGCGCACGCGTTAATTGTCCACTCGACGTTGAAGGCCGGGTTTTCGGCGGGAGCGGATTTGCGGGAGTTGTTTCAGCGCGGACAAGAGATGGAAAAGGACGCAGCGCAGCGCGGGGTGCGGGAATTTTTGGAGCGCATTCACTCCGTGATGAACGCGCTCGATGCGGCGCCGGTGACGACGATCGCGGCGGTGCACGGCGTGACGTTTGGCGGCGGGTTTGAGCTGGCGCTGGTCTGCGACATTATTATTGCGGATCGCATGGCGCGATTTTGCTTTCCCGAACTGCGTCTGGGACTGATTCCTGGCTTCGGCGGGATTCCCCGGCTGAAGCGGGATTTGGGCAATGCGGTGGTGCGCGACCTGCTGCTCACCGGGCGCAGTTTCAATGTGATGAAGGCGCAGCAGATCGGGCTGGTGAGCCAGATTGCCGCCGAAGGGGAGGCGCTGCGGGTAGCGCGCGCAACGGCCAGCCAAGTCGGAAAATTTGACCGGCGGACGGCAGCGACGGCGAAGGCATTTGTGAAGCCGATTCCGTATGAAGAGTTGAGCCGGGAGATCGATATTTTCTGCGACCTCTATTCGCGCCCAGCCGTCGAAGAGGGGCTGCGCAAGTTTGTGGAGAACGAGGGAGTGCAGCCGTATTTGCCGTGAATTCGTAATTGGTAAATTGTAATTGGTGATTTGAAAGGCGCAGTATTCATGCCGGCGACCGATCAAACGCTCGACCAGATTCTCGATCTTGCCGCGACCCACTTTAAGGTTCCACGGGAGAAGCTTTCTGCCGACGACGATTTTTTCAAGACGCTGGGAATCGATAGTTTGCAGGCGCTTGATTTGCTGACGCGACTGGAGCATCACTTCCGCATCGAGTTGCCGGATTATGAACTGCAGGGCGTGTCGGATTTCCGGACGCTGGCGAATCGAATTCAGGCGCGGCTTTAGAAGCAGTGGTCGGTGGCCGGTGGGCGGCGCTTAGTAGTAACGATCAACAACTGGCCACTGGCCACTTTCTTTTCTATGCTTGATCTCCGCCAATATGCCAGCCTGGGTGCAGCGCTCAAAGATGCGCTGGAGCGCTGGCCCAACGAAACCTGCCTGATTGAAGCCGATCGCGACCGCGAAAAAGTGCGGCTTACCTATTCTGACTTCAAGGAAATGGCGCATCCGCTTTGCCGCGCGCTTGAGGACGCCGACTTCAAGACGGGGGACCGGGCCGCGATCATCATGACGAATCAGTCGAAGTGGCTGATTTCGGCATACTCGATTTTGTTCTGCGGCGGGGTGCTGGTTCCGCTGGATTACAAATTAACCGCCGCCGAGCACCTGCAACTGCTGGCGCATTCGAAGTCGCGGTTTCTGGTTGTGGAGTATTACTTGTGGCGGGCGATCACGCAGTCGTCGGGGTTCGCAAAACTTAAGGTTGAGATCGTGCTGGTGACGGAAGCGCCGGCGGGAGAAGAGTTGCACGGCGCTTATCGCTGGGAAGAATTCAAGAGGAAGGGCGATCCGCAGTTTGTGGCGCGGCAGCGCGAGGACACGGCCTGCATCGTCTATTCGTCGGGCACGGGCGGGCGTCCAAAGGGATGCGTGCTCACGCACGACAGCTACCTGGAGCAGTGTGCGTCGCTGACAGCGTGGTATCCATTTTGGCCGGGCGTGCGCTATTTGAGCATTCTGCCGACTAATCACGCGATCGATTTCATGGTGGGATTCATTGGGCCGTTCGTGTGCGGAGCGTGCGTGGTTCATTTGCGGACGCTGCGTCCGGAGTTTGTGCGCGATGCGTTTGTGCGCTATCGCATCACCTATGTGAGCCTGGTGCCGATGGTGCTGAAGAATCTGGAACGCGGACTGCGCGCGAAGTTTGACGAACTGAATCCGCGCGAGCGGTGGATGCTGGACCGGCTGGTCGGGCTGAATAAAATGTTGACGCGCGGACGTCCGCGGGTGGAGTTGAGCCGGCGTTTGCTGCCGCAAGTACACAAGGCGTTTGGCGGAGAATTGCGAGCGTTGATTGTTGGCGGGGCTTTTACGGATCCTTCGACGTTGCAGTTCTTCTACGATCTGGGAATTCCGGTGACTTGCGGGTACGGGCTGACAGAGGCTTGCACGGCCGTGACCCTTAACGACCTGAAACCATTTCGCGCCGATACGGTGGGCAAGCCCCTGCCCGGGACTGAGGTGCGCGTGCTGAATCCGGATGGCGACGGAATTGGTGAAGTGGCGGTGCGGAGCCGCGCGGTCATGTCGCATTATCTGGATGACCCTGAACAGACGGCGCAAACGATCGTCGAAGGCTGGCTGCTGACGGGCGATCTGGGGCGTTTTGACGCGGACGGGCGAGGGCACTTGCAGCTCTTCGGGCGCAAGAAAAATATGATCGTCACCGAGGGTGGGAAAAACATTTATCCCGAGGACATCGAGGCCGTCTTTGATGGCCTACCAGTGAAGGAATACTGCGTGTTTGCGGCGAATTATTTATGGCCACAGAAGACTCTCGGTAACGAGATGCTGATGCTGGTGGTGCGACTGGAACAGAACCAACAGTTCGACGAGCGACTGCGCGAAGAGATTGTGGCGCGGAACCGGCGGCTGCCCGATTTCAAACGCGTGGGCGGATATCTGGTGTGGGAGAAAGATTTTCCGCGGACGGCGTCGCTGAAAATCAAGCGCGGAGAATTGGCGGAGGAGATTGGAGTGGGCGCTGCGCGGGCGGGAGTGGTGGGGATCTAGCTTTGGGCCCTTAGCTCCCAACTTGCAGTCGTTCGGGAGAATCGCCAAGGGCCAAAGGCTAAGAGCTAAGAGCCAAAAGCCAAGAGCTAGGTGTGAACGAAACTTTTCTTGCCATTATTAATCCGGCGGCGGGCGGGGGACGTTGCGGCGAGCGGGTGACAGCCGCGCTTGATCGGTTGCGGGGTGCGGGCATTGCGATTGAGGCGACGAAGACACGCGCGGCGGGGGAGGCCACGCACATTGCGCGCGAGGCTTATGGGCGCGGCTTTCGGAAATTTCTTGCAGTGGGCGGGGATGGGGTTTCCTATGAGATCGTCAACGGGCTGTTCCCGGAGAGCAGGTCCCAGGCTCTAGGTCTCGGGTCTCAGGAAGTTCCAAGTGCGGAAGAGCAGATTCCTACGCTGGGATTTGTTCCGCTGGGCACCGGGAATTCGTTTCTGCGGGATTTCGAGGATATCGCTTCTGGAGAGAGCGGTTTGGAGCACGCTCTTCGGGCGCTGGAGGCGCGGCGTTCGCGGCCTTGTGATGTTTTGCGATTGACGCACAAAGACGGCGCGATTTACTACACGAATCTGTTGAGCATGGGGTTTGCAGCGGACGTGGCGGCGCTGCGACACCGGCGATTTCAGGGCCTTGGGCAGTTCGGGTATCTGCTGTCGATTTTTCTTGCTCTGGCGCGGCTTGATCGGCGGCCGTTTCCGGTGAGGTTCGACGAACAGCGAGAGTTTGATGCGCGCCGCTGTTTGTTTCTGACATTCAACAACAGCAAGTTTACGGGGGGCACAATGATGATCGCGCCCGACGCGGTCACGGATGATGGATTGATCGAGTATGTGCGGTGGGGGCCGATTGGGCGATTGGGGCTGATCCGGAATTTGGCAACGCTTTATGATGGCACGCACACACGGCACCCGCTGGCGGAGCGGCGGGCAGTTAGACGGGTGGAGTTTCGCCTCGACGGTCCGGTGGCTGTGATGGTGGATGGCGAGGTGCTGACGCTGGAGTGCCGGGCGATCGACGTGCTGCCCTCGGCGCTCCGGGTGGTGGTTTGAAGAGTCGGGTTCTGAACCGCCCTGCTCCAGCAGGCTTGCGCCAGCGTGATATAAAAAATCCATGTCGCGAGAGCGAAGAGAACGGCAAACGGAAAAATTCGGCATCAAAACTTCCAGCCGGAATTGGGGGCGCATTGCGATTTATGCCGTGCTGATCGTAGCGGCGCTCGGGGTGGCCTACTATGTTGACAACCGTACCCAGCACAAGCACGATGCGTTCGCGCGCTGTCTGACCGGGCGCGGCGTGAAAATGTACGGGGCGTGGTGGTGTCCGCATTGCTTGGAGCAGAAAGAAAAGTTCGGTGCGTCGTTCGAGTACGCTCCTTATGTGGAATGCGGCATAAAAGGCGACCTGCGCGGTCTTTCGCAGGTTTGCAAAGACGAAGACATCAAGCATTATCCGACTTGGCAGTTTCCGCCTACAGGTGAACGAGTGGAACGCGTTTTTACTCTGCAAGAACTGAGCGACCGCACCGGATGCACACTGCCATGACCGATCTGACGCAGCGTTTGATGAGCTTTGTGGCCATTCTGGCGGTGTGCGGAATCGCGGTGTCGTCAGTGTCGCTACAGCATCATTACGCGATCGCAAAGACGGCGTATTGCGATATCGGGGAATCGTTCAATTGCGACATCGTGAACCGCAGCGAATATTCGTCGATTCTGGGAATCCCGGTCGCGCTGATTGGGATGCTCGGGTATGCGGCGCTGGTGGGGCTGGCGACAGTGTATCGCGAGCGGCGCGAGACTCCGGCAATGCTCTTCGGCGCTACTGCCGCGGGCCTGGCGTTTGCTTTGTATCTGACCTACATTGAAGGGCGCGTGCTGGGAGTCTGGTGCATTTTATGTTTGAGTTCGCTGGCGCTGATTGCGACGACGACGGTGTTGGCGGCGGTGATCTGGTGGAAGCGAGACAGTAGCAGTGAGTAACTAGTAACGCAGTACTCGTTACCCAATCCCGGCCCGAATGTTTTTTGGCGAAAGCTGAGAGCTGAAAACTCGAGTCACTCCATGTCCCGGCCCACAACGCGACAACTAAAACCGAGGTCGAAGAGTGCCGCCACCGCTGCCATGCCGGTAGCGACCGGCAACCTGTGGTTGCATGAGCTTCGCAGCCGTATCTTCGGGAACACTCGACTGTTGCGGGTTTGGCTGCCTCCCGATTACGACGGCTGGGGCGAGACTTGCTATCCGGTCTTTTACTTGAATGACGGACAGAATCTGTTCGATCCGGTAACGGCTTTTGCGGGAGTGCACTGGAAGGTGGGCGAGAACGCGGCGCGGTTGATCGCCGAACAGAAAGTTCCGCCACTGATTATCGTGGGCATCGACAACACGAAGAACCGGATTTGCGAGTACATTCCGTATGAGTCAAGAGACCCTAGAGTTCTTAACCCAAAGGGAAAATGCTATCCGGATTTTCTGCAGCGTGAAGTGATGCCGCTGATCGAGGAGCATTATTGTGTATTAAAGGGGCCGGAGAATACGGGATTGGGCGGGTCTTCTCTGGGAGGCCTGATTACTTTGTACACGCAACTGGCAGCGCCGGGCGTGTTTGGGCGATTGCTGATCGAGAGCCCGCCTCTGTCCGTTGCGAACCGGAGAATTCTGGAAGAGAGCCGCCGATTCCGCGGTTGGCCGGCGCGCATTTACCTGGGGATGGGGACGCGGGAAGTGGGGCATCCGGAGAAAGACGAAAGGATCGTTGGCGACGTCCGCGAACTGGAATCGATTCTGCGCGAGGCTGGCTTGGACGAACAACGGCTGAAGGTCCGCATCGAAGAAAATGCTGCACACAGCGAATCGGCCTGGGCAGCGCGCTTTCCGGAGGCACTGGAGTTTCTTTATTCAACTTGATCGGAGTGAATATGCCAAGCGTCGCCACGCTCCTGGATTTGCACGTCGGCGACAAAAATCCTGGCGAGTTGCGCTCGCCTTGGGCAGCCGAGGGCGGGCTGTCCCTACGCGTTCGCCGCTTGGGGGGCTGCCCGGCGTGTCACGCAGCGGAAATTTCTCCGACGCTACTTCGTAATAACACCGCAGGCGATGCGGTCGCCGGCATTGCCCGCGGGGTCGGTCTTCTGGTCGTCGGCCTTGGCGTGCACTACGATTGCGGTGCCTCCGTTGCTGAACAGGGAATGGCTGTCGCTGCCGAGCGTGACGTCTTTATCTTGCCACTTGAAATGCGCTTTGCCGTTCGCGCCCACGGTGAAGTTGGGGTTGTCACCGGCGTGGTGACCTTCCGGATTCTCCAATCCATGCTTCTTTCCATCGGGATTGAAGTGGCCTCCCGCGGACTTGAAGTCCGGGGCGTCGCACTTCGCGTTTTGATGAAAGTGGATAGCATGTTCGCCAGGAGGCAGATTTTCGAGATCGACTTCCATCTCAATGCCCGGGGCCGACTCCCAAAGAATCGCGGAGCCTACAACCTTGCCTTGGGCATCTTTGATTTGAACCAGGATCTTGGCCGAACTGGCCGAGGCGAGTGCGATCACGAGCAGTGCGAGCGAGAACAAGCGAGTGGTTTTCATGGAGGGATTATAGCGAAATGGGCTGCGGGCCGCGAGCCACGAGCTGCGGGCAACCAGTTTTCTGGAAGCTCGTGGCTCGAACCTCGCAGTCCGCAACACGGAATTAGATCACTACCCTGTTACCTCTGGTCTGGCGCAGAATGCGGAGCAATGTGACAATAGGTGAATGCAAAGATCTCTCATTACAACCTTTCTATTGGCCGCAGGAATGATGCTGGCCGGAGATGGCTATGCCCAGCAGACTCCAGCAACAAGCACTCCGGCGGCAACGACTCCAGCGGCTCCTGCAGCCACCACTCCGCAAGCGGCCACCACGGCGAAAGCTCCCGTGAAGAAGACGACAGCGGCAGCGAAGAGCACGGCGCCTGCTCCCCTTAAAACGCGAAAAGAAAAGTTCAGCTATGCGCTGGGAATGGACATCGGGACACAGGTTGGCGGCAACCTGAAAAAGCAGTCGGTGGAGGTGGACTGGAATCTGACAGCTGAGGGATTGAAGGACGCCATGTCCGGCGGTAAGACGCGTCTAACGCAAGAAGAAGCGAAGGCCGTTCTCGACGAGGTGCAGGCAGAGGTACGCAAAGAGCAGCAGGAGAAAATACAACAGGCTGCGGCTACGAATAAGGCCGAAGGCGAAAAATTTCTCGCCGCGAACAAAACGAAAGAAGGCGTCGTAACATTGCCCAGCGGCTTGCAGTACAAGATTCTGAAAGCGGGCGACGGACCGAAGCCCACCGCGAGCGACCAGGTTGTGTGTAACTACCGGGGTACTCTCATCAACGGCACGGAATTTGACAGCTCCTACAAGCGGGGGCAACCGGCGACGTTTGGAGTCGGGCAAGTCATCAAAGGGTGGACGGAAGCGCTGCAGCTCATGCCCGTGGGATCGAAGTGGCAGCTCTTCATTCCTTCAAGCCTTGCCTATGCTGAGCGCCCGGACCCGCGCAGCGGAATTGAGCCCAATGCAACCCTGATCTTTGAGGTCGAACTGCTCTCGATCGTGGACAAGAATGCCGGTAAGAATAAGGACGAAAAGAAAGACGACACGAGCCAAGAAAAGAAGTAGCGGAATTTCTTGTCCGGTCGAGCGCCGCCCCCGCCCGGCGGCCCCTTCGACTTCTCTCAGGGCAGGCGGGCGAGACGCCCGGCGCTCCACCGAATGATTCATTCACTGATCTGTACTACGCTCCCAGATACATCACGTGGGCGTAGGTTCCGAGCCTAACGTTATAGGCGAGATACCAGCCGACGTGGTCGGGATCGTCGTAGATGACGATTTCGTCCGAATCCCAGAGCCAGCCGTCACAGAAGCCGACGTCGTCGGGAGCCACGGAAAAGTAGAAACCGCCGAACCAGAAGCGGCCGGGACCACCGCCTGCGAGGCGCCACACATGTCCGCGACCGATACCACCGGTGAAGCGGCCATGCTCCCATGGATGATCCAGATGGTAATGAGGGTCGTTCCGGCCGGTATCATGGCCCACCCATTGTCCATTGGCATGTACGTGGGGAGCTTCGGGATGTCCTGCCTTGTCGTTGAACTTGCGGTTTTCCTCCGCCGGGTGCGGAGTGGTTACCTTCGCAGGACCGTGCTTAGGAATGTTTTGATGACCCCCACCGACCTCTGGCCGGGCGCCGCCTGCATGTTCTTCGTGTTGTGCCAGGGCTGAGAGAGAAAACACGAAACATATCGCGAGCAATCCAATCAGCTTTTTCATTTTTTTGTCACCATCCCTCCAATTGCGATAACACAACTTTGAGTTAGATGTTTCTGTGGGTCTTCAATTTTAGCAGCGGAGGAGCGCCTAAGCACTGGGTGTCGATACTAGCGTTGGTCGAGCATGTGGATGGTTTCAAGGATGGTATCGCCGACGATTTCGAGGCTCTTGGGGCTTAGCTTGTCCATGGTATCCTGCGCGGTGTGGTGGAAGACGTTGTTGTAGCCGTAATCGAGGTCGATGACGTCGGCGCTGGGGACGCCACGTTTGACGAAGGGCAGGTGATCGTCTTCGATATGGCCCTCGCGGGCGTAGAAGTGGGACTGGTAGCCTAGGCGCTCGGCGGCAACGTAAATCAGATCGAGCAACCAAGGCGTGCTATTGGTGTCGCGGTCGATGTTGAGGTCGGCGTCGCCGATCATGTCCATTACCATTAGCGCTTTGATCTTTTTGAGCGTGCCGTTTTTTCCCCATTGCTCGGCCAGATGGCGAGTGCCGTAAAGACTATCGGTGTCGGACCACTTCTGAACCGCTTCTTCGCCGTCGGTCCAGACCAGCCAGACGCTGTAGCCATCGCGCTTTTTTCCCGATCTCCCGCCGCGCAGTTGGTCGGCGAATTCGAGCAGGATAGCGGTGGAAGAACCGCCGTCGTTGGCGCCTACAAACCCGGAGTTGCGCAGTGGGTAGACCGTGTCGTAATGGCCGAAGATGGCGATGATGCCATCTTTTGTGCCGGGAAATTTAGCGATGATGTTGTGGACCGGGAACTTGCCTTCCACGGTGTCGGCGGTAAAGGCGTCGTCTTCGACCTGATCGCCTTTGAGGTGGTCGATGATGTAGCGCTCCAGCTTTTTGTGATTCTCGCTGCCCATGTAGCGCGGGCCGAAGGCGGTGACCTCGCGGGTGTACTGGAAGGCGCGCTTAGCATCGATGTGCGGGAGTGGGGCGGAGTCGGGGGGCGCGGCTTCGGGCGGCGTTGGGGGCGCAGTTTTGATTTGTGATGATATTTGATCGAACGGCTTTGGCTGCGCATCCGTTCCACGCGAGCAGGAAACCAGCGTTACCATTCCGAGTACGGTCAGACAAACCTTTAACCACAGGGGGCACGGGGAAATACAGCGCAAGGCTCGGCGCACTTCCATTTTGGTTGCGGATGTTCTCATGCTTTTCCCTGTGATCCTCCGTGTCCCCTGTGGTTAGGATTTCTTCTCCGCACGTTTCCTGCGCTGCTTGGGATGCACGAGCCAGGCGATGGCGATGCTTAGCACATAAAGCGCCACCATGGGGGCGGCGAAGATGCACATGTTCAGGATATCGGGGGTGGGCGTGATGATGGCGGCGACGACGAAGATACCCAGGATGGCATAGCGAATGTTGTGCCACATCCAGCCGGCGCTGACGATGCCCATGAGCGCCAGGAAAAATATCACGATCGGCATTTCGAAAATTACGCCCAGGCCGACGATGATGGTCAGAAACAGAGAACTGTACTCGCTGAGCGTGATCATCGGCTGGAAGTCTTTGCCGTAGCCGATCAGGAACACGAGCGCTTGGGGCAGAACCACTTTGTAGCCGAAGTACCCGCCGGAAAGGAATAGGGCTATGGTCGAGGTCATGAAGGGCAATACGTAGCGCTTCTCGTTGCGGTAGAGACCGGGCGAAATGAAGCACCAGATCTGGTAGAGCACGAAGGGCGAGGCGACGAACAAGCCGGCCATCATTCCGACTTTCAGATAGAGATTGAAAGGCTCGACCGGGTTGACGTAAACGAGCTTGGCCGAGAGGCCATTACGTTGCAGCGCGTCCATGATGGGACGCTGCATGATGGCGTAGATATGCTCGGCATATCCCCAGCAGGCAAAGAAGCCGACCACGATGGCGATCATGGAAATGTTCGAGGAAGCCCATGGCGGGCATTTGCTCCTTGGCGGATTCGTCCAGGGGCGAGGAGGCGGACAGCTCAGGCATCGGGCGCAACCTTCGGAGCTTCAACTCTCGGAGCGGGAGCAGGCTCGGGAACGGGTGCAGGTTCGGCTGGGGCGGCTTCGGCCGCGGCGACTGGGGCGGCGGCAATTTCGGCAGCGGCGTTTTCCGCAGCTTCTAGCTTTTCGGCGGGCGGTGGATTGAAAATGCGATTGGCTAGCGATCCGAGCGGGGCCTGGATGGGGGTCAGGATCTGCTGCCGACGGCTGCTGGCGATGCTGCTGCCGGCGTTTCTATCGCTTGTATCTGTTGTATCGAGGGAATTGATTTCGGACTCGATCTGCGAGCGGAATTCGTAGGAAGCGCGCCGGAACTCATTCAGGAAGCGCGCGACCTGGCGACCGATCTCCGGCATTTTCTTGGGGCCGAAAAGAATCAGCGCCAGAAGAAACAGGAAGATCATCTCGCCTGAGAAGCCGAAATTCATACGTCTATCATAATGCGCGACGGGGGATGCAGGCCACTCGCGAGTTGGGCGGACAATAAATTTACAAAATCACGACATTTACAAAGTCACGCCGCCGAGCTTCTCCACCCCGTCAAGCCAACTTCGGGCTTGGCGTGAGCCCCGATTCGCTCAGCGGGACAGCCGGGGGCGGCTGTCCCCACCTGAGACGGAAAGAGGGCTATCTGAAGGTGTAGCCGATGGAGGCGCCAACGCGGGTGGCATGGTTCGAGCTGTAGTCGGCAGTGCCGTTGTTGACCCAGTAAAAGCGCGCCTCGGGGCGAATGAAGAAACCGCCGTGGAGCGGGTAAAGCTTGATGCCGCCGCCGAGATCTACGTCGAAGTGGTTGCTCGA
>JBEKFN010000076.1:0-12933 GCA_050013295.1 Terriglobales bacterium | reverse complement strand
CGAAACGTCGAAAATCAGACGCCCCTTTAGGGGCTGGGCGTCGGAAATTGATTTTCTCCGCAGACTATTAATTCTCTAATACCGATTCGAGGCAACCCATGCCCACTGCCACGCGCATCAATCCGCTTTCGTTCCTGACCGATCAACTCGACGAACTCAAGGCCAAGGGCACGCACTTCAAGCTGCGAGTCCTTGAAGACGAGCAGGCGCCGGTCTGCACCTTCGACGGCAAGCGTGTCATCAACCTCGCCTCGAACAATTACCTCGGCTTCACGACGCATCCCAAGCTGCGCGAAGCGGCGCTTGAGGCCACGCGCAAGTATGGAGTCGGATCGGGCGCGGTGCGCACCATCGCGGGCACGATGAAGATCCACATGGAGCTGGAAGAGAGGATCGCGCGCTTCAAGAACGTCGAGGCTTGCGTGGTGTTCCAGTCGGGATTCACGGCGAACGCGGGGACGGTCTCCTCCTTTCTAAGCAACGCCGATTTCATTATTTCCGACGAGCTCAATCACGCCTCCATCATCGACGGTTGCCGTCTTTCACGCGCGAAAATTCTCGTCTTCCGTCACAAAGACGTTGCCCACGCCGAGGAGCAACTCGCCAGCGTGAAAAACCAGCCGGGAAGAAAGCTGCTGATCTCCGACGGCGTCTTCTCAATGGATGGCGACATAGGCCCGCTGCCCGGCCTGTGCGATGCCGCCGAGAAATACGGCGCGATCATGATGGTGGACGACGCGCACGCTTCCGGCGTGCTCGGCCGCAACGGACGCGGCACGATCGATCACTTTGGAATGCACGGGCGCGTTGACATCCAGGTCGGAACCTTGTCGAAGGCGATCGGCGCTCTCGGCGGCTACGTCTGCGGCACGCGCGATTTGATCGATTATCTTTATCATCGCGCCCGGCCGTTCCTGTTTTCCACGTCGCATCCGCCATCGGTCGCGGCAACCTGCATTGCCGCGTTCGATGTCCTCGAAACCGAGCCGCAGTGGATGGAGCAGCTCTGGGCCAACACACGCTTCTGGAAGAAAGAGCTCGGCCTCCTCGGCTTCAACATCGGAGGACAAACCACTCCCGCAAGCGAAACGCCAATTACGCCCATCATCATTGGCGACGGACGCCGGACCATGGATTTTTCCCGCGAATTATTCAAAGAAGGAGTGCTAGGAACCGGCATCGCATTTCCCACCGTCCCCGAAGGCAAAGCGCGCGTGCGCACCATCATGACCGCCACGCACACGAAAGAAGAATTGCAGCAAGCGCTCGAAGTGCTGGAGCGCGCGGGAAAGAAGATGGGAATACTCGGATAAATATGCCAGCTCAGGCTCGACCCTGTGGCCCTCTGTGTCCCCTGTGGTAAAAGCTTCGATTCCTGACCACAGAGGCCACGGAGGCCTGTACCGTCGGAATTGGGTAGCCACATCGCACCAGCCCGTGCGGCTACTTATGCTGGCTGACGGAAAGCACATTCCCGTCGGGATCTTTGAACCAAGCAACTTTGTCGCCGCCCTCGGGACAGCCGGCAAGATGCCGGGGCTACAATTCACCAGCCTGCGGTAAACATCTCGAGGTCACGGTACTAATGTCCCGCCGGCGCGTCGTCGACGATAGCCTGGACTAACTCATCAATCGCGTCGATAACTCGCTTCGCGGGGAGATTGAAGTTATTAGAAAGAATCGAGAAGGCGACCACTTGTCCCGCATCGGTGGTGGCATATCCGGAGAGCGTCTTCACTCCGCCCAGCGCCCCGGTTTTCGCCATAATGCGGTTTCGCAGGCGGGGAGATGTGAAGCGTTCGGTGAGTGAGCCGTCCACGCCTGCGACCGGGAAAGTCGCTTTATAGTCGGCGCCCCAGGGTTGCGTCGAGCAATAACGCAGTAACTGGACAATGGCATGCGGAGTTACTAAGTTCTGGCGTGATAGTCCGGAGCCGTCGTAGAAAACATACTCATCGCTAGAGACCCCGGCCTTAGTCAGAAATCCGCGAAGAACCTCGAGGCCGCCTTCAACCGTACCGGCGTTGCCGCGCTCGCGTCCCAGCAGGCGCAGCAGGATTTCGGCATGAAGGTTCTGGCTGACTTTGTTGATTACTCGAATATCCTGCAGCAGCGCCTTAGATTCGTAACTGGCAAGCGTGATCGGTTGATCGGTTTTCAGCGGACGCGGCTGGCCGTCGTTGTCTTTGTCGGTAACTCTGTCGTTAACCCTTCCTCCGCGCAACGGCGCGATGGCGGTCACACTGAAAGTGGACAGGGTGGCGAGTTCGGTGTGCCGGGTGCGCTGGTGTCCGTAGATTATGATGCCGCGTTTCTCGAGTAACTGACGGAACAGCCCGGCGGCGAACTCGGCCGGATCTTCGATGGCCAGGGCCTCATTCGCGCCGGCGTCATCGAGCGGCATGTTGCCCCACAGCGTAAGTACAGTAGATCCCGGCTCACGGTTGACGAAGAACTTGCGTCCGGTGCCGGCGGGAGTGGTGATGATGCGATTGTCGAGGCGGTAGTAATCGGCGAAGGGCTTGACGCTAACGAAGGCCTTTTCGCCCGGCCGGTCGGCAGGCAGAATGTTGACGAAGACTACGTTGTCGTTGATGGTGAGCGCGGAAACGGGAGCGCCGTCGGCCCAGACCAAGTCATCCTGGCTCCAACCTTCGCCATAGCGCTCGAAAGCGAAGTAAGAGTCATCCGCCACGATGTCGCCGTCGATGAATTTCACGCCCTTTTGCACCAGCGCGTCGGCCAGCGATTCTAGAGCTTGAATGGGATCGTCGTTGCGCTGGGTCTTGAGATCATAAGGAAGCTCGCGTCCGGAGAGATTGGGATCGCCGTGGCCGACCAGAACGAGATCTCCGTTCAGGCGGCCGTAGCGGTCGAGAGTGCCGGTAGTTTCGACAGTCGTGCGGAACTTGTAATCGGGACCGATCAGGGCAAGCGCCGCGGCGGTGGTGACAAGCTTGGTGTTCGAAGCGGGCGTGAAGAGCTTGTCGGCGTTTTGCGAGTACAACGTTTTGCCTGTCGGGATGCCCGGCGACAGCGAGACAACTTCGATGCCCCAGAAACCGCGGGCAAGATCGGGAGCGCTGAGCACTTCCGCAATCCGATCCGCTAACGGCCGAACCTGCAAAGATTGGCCGGGTGCGCCCAGCAGCCGCGCGACCAGCAGAAGGACCATGGGAACAAGAGGCGCAACTGACCGCCGGCGAAGCATGCAGTGGATTGTAACACCCAGAAAAATGGGCCCGTTCTAGTGCCGCGATCGGTGATGGCTCCCTGCCGATCCAAGATTGCTAATGGAGAGCCGGGCGTCCTCGCGAGCCTGCCCTGAGCGAAGTCGAAGGGGCCGCCAAACTGCCCCCAAACCGCGGGACGGGCGAGACGCCCGTCGCTCCACTAGAATAGCCGTAACATGCGCGCGATTTTTCAGTGGAAAATGGGCTCTCGCGTCCTCGAGTTGGGGCGGCGCACCCTGATCATGGGCGTCGTGAATGTAACTCCCGACTCGTTTTCCGACGGAGGACTCTACATCGATGCCGAGAAGGCCGTAGTCCGCGCCGAGCACTTACTGGACGAGGGCGCGACCATCATTGACGTGGGTGGGGAGTCGACGCGGCCGGGCGCGTCGGTCGCCAGCCGCATCGTGGCCGGCGAAATCAATAGTGACGACCCTTCGCCGGAGGAAGTGGCGCAGACCGCACCGCTCGTATCGGAACCAGTATCGGAAGAACCCGTGTCGGAAGAAGAAGAGCGGAGGCGGGTGCTGCCCGTGATCCGCGATTTGAAGCGGCGACGGCCCGATGCTGTGGTAAGTGTCGATACCTACAAGGCAAGCGTGGCCCGGGCGGCGGTGGAACTCGGCGCGGAAGTGGTGAACGACGTCAGTGGGTTCCGGTGGGATCCGAAGATGGCGAAAACGCTGGCTGAACTCAAAGTGGGAGCAGTGCTGATGCATACCCGCGGGCGGCCGCAGGAATGGCGATCGTTGCCGCCGATTGGCGATCCAGTGCTGATGGTGAAGCGGGACTTGCGGCAGTGGGCGGAAGCGGCGACCCTAGCGGGCGTCAAGCGCGATCACCTGGTGCTGGATCCGGGCTTCGGGTTCGGGAAGCGCTTCGAGGAGAACTATCCGCTGCTGGCGCACTTCGCCGAACTGCAGCAGATGGGATTTCCGCTGCTGGCGGGAGTCTCGCGCAAGTCATTTATTGGGCGAATGCTGGCGAGCGATGGCAAGGATAAAGATAAAGACAAAGACAAAGACGCGGGGGTTGCCGAGCGCCTCTACGGGACGCTGGCTGCAGAAACGGCTTTGATTTTGAAAGGGGTGCACATCATCCGGACGCATGATGTGCGATTTGCAGTGGAGGCAGCCCGCGTGGCCGATGCGATTGTGGCGGGTGGAGGATAGAAAAAAGAGGATAGAAAGGCGATGCAGCACTAGAAGTCAGATTTCAAAAGTGGCTGCGGTGCTTTTCAACCCGCGCGCGGTTTCGGCAAGGGGAACGGCGATTTTGAGCGCGGGCAGGCGAATCTCAAATACGGCTCCGCCTTCCGGGCGGTTGTTGCAGGTGATTTGCCCCTTGTGGTCCTGGATTACGCCGTAGGTGGCGCTGAGTCCGAGCCCGGTGCCTTTGCCCACCGGCTTGGTGGTGTAGAAAGGATCGAAGACGCGCTCGGGATCGCGCAGGCCGGGGCCGGAGTCGGCGAACTGGACGATCACTTCGTCGCCTTCGCGCCAGAGAGAGATCTGCAGACGCCCGCCGCCGATTTCCTGCAATGCGTCCACGGCGTTTTCGACGATCTGAACAAAGGCCTGCAAGAGCTGGTTGGAGTTGCCCAAGACGCGAGGCAGAGGGGCGTTGTCATTGCTCTCCACGGTCAGGCTAATCTTCCTGTTTTCGAGCTTGAATCCTTCCATTTGAACGGCGCGCTGCAAAAGAGGCTTCAGTTCGAGAGGACTTTTTTCTCCCGGAGTCTGCTGCGCAAAGCTAAGCAGATCGCTGACCAGTTCGCGAGTGCGCCGGGCTTGCTGACCGATTTTCTGCGCGTTGGAGAGTTGCTCGCGGCTGAGGTTGCTGCTGGCCGCCATCCGCTCGGAGCTGTTCAAGATGGCCGAGAGCGGGAACTCCAGTTCGCTGGCGGCGAGCGCGACCAGTTCTCCGAGCGAAGCCAGCTTGGCCTGTTGAATCACTCTTCCCTGCAGCCGCTGAAGGTTGTCAAAGCTCCGGTGCGAACGCTTGAGCAAACGCAAAAGCCTCTGGTCCAGTAGCTGTTGTTGGAGGAAAATGACGAAGGCCAGGAGGGCGACGCCGCCCATGGCCACGCCAAAACGGACTTGGCGCAGATAAGGCTGCTCTTGGCTCAGGAATAGTGCCCAATATCCCATGAGGGGCAGAGAGAGCAAGGCGAGTTTCGCGAGCAGCGGAGCGACCGGGCGACTGGCAGGTTCGATCAAAGCCATCACCTGAGTATCGCGAAGGCAGCGCCGCCCGGCGATGGCGACCCAGAAGAACCCCAGCCCAGCAGCGAGGTACGGAAGGTCGTAGATGCCCCCAGTCTTGTACACGCCGCGCAAGAAGGCGGCATTCATGGCTTCCGAAACAAAGGTGTAGAAAACGCTGGCGAAGAAAATGTTGCGATAGAGCACGCGCCAGGATCCCGAACTGGTGAAAAATGCCGATGCTGACACGGCAATCAAAATCAGTCCTTCGACGACATACAGCAGATTCCAACGCGGGCTGTAGAGCGCGATATTGGTGACGATGTATTCGTCGGGAAAGACAAAGAAGGCGTAAACCGCGACCCACCATATCAGCAGGATGAGGACATTCAGCGCGCTCGGCAACAACCCCTCGCGGTCATCGGCCTGATGGGGGCGGATGGCCACCGCCGCCATGATGGGGACAATGTGCAGGAACAGCACGATATCTCCTTCATAAGGGTCGGGTACCGGCTTGCGAGCCACCACTTCAAACCACACCCAGCATGCCTGGTTGAAGCACCACATGGCCATGCCCGTAGCCATGAGACTCCAGAACAAGCGTGTATGCCCACGGCTGTCGAAAGCGTTTCGGGAGGACACGATGACCGCAGCCGCGATCGCGAGCAGTGGAGTCAGGTCTCCCATGGCCACGCGAAAGAAGGGGTTGGGAGACACTGCGGGAGCCAGAGCAAAGGCCACCAGCAGGCCAACTCCGCAGACCAGCGCCGAGATGTGGGGCTTGGACACCTCGTCGCATCATATGACGTTAGCCGCGAGATGTTTAGATCACCGACAGGTTACCGAAGGTTACTACGGTAACCTTCGAGCGCGCCGGGAACGGCCAATTGCACCCCGCGGCCGCGCTCCGGGAACTAGAACCATCGACTTGCTGGTGGAGAGCCGGGCCCCCCGCCCGTCCCTCCACATGACTCATTACGCGCGCGGCGCCCGCGGTCTGACGTGCGTCACCGAGATGAGCGATCGAGTCGGTCGCAGTTCGGGCCGCTGCTGCTAGAATTCCTGTCATGGCCTTCCCCGCTAACCGCATGCGCCGTTTGCGGCGCACTGAAACCCTGCGTACCCTGGTCCGCGAAACCCGGCTGACGCCAGAATCCTTCGTCTATCCACTATTTATTTGCCCCGGAACCGGAATCCGGAAAGAAGTGTGCTCGATGCCCGGAGTCTTCAACCTCTCGGTAGACGAGGCCGTGAAGGAAGTGCGCGAGACGCGTGCCCTCGGCGTGCTGTCGGTCATCTTGTTCGGGCTGCCCGAGAAAAAAGATGAAGTTGCCACCGGCGCTTGGGCCGAGGATGGCATCGTGCAGAAAGCCGCACGCGCCATCAAGCGTGAAGTTCGAGACGTGTTGGTGATGGGCGATGTTTGCCTGTGCGAGTACATGTCGCATGGGCATTGCGGAATCGTAAAAGCGGAACCGCAATCCCTGGGCGCAGCCGCTGCGGCGCCACCGGCGACCGCTGAGTACGAAATCGTGAATGACGCCAGCCTGGAGTTGCTGGCGCGCACCTCAGTTTCGCTGGCCCGGTCGGGCGTGGACATCATCGCGCCCTCGGACATGATGGATGGACGGGTCGGGGCGATTCGCAAGGCGCTAGACGGGGCGGGCTTCGAAAATACGCCGATTCTTTCCTATGCGGCGAAGTTCTCTTCCGGTTTCTATGGCCCGTTTCGCGAGGCCGCCGATTCCGCGCCGCAGTTCGGAGACCGCCGTTCCTACCAGATGGACCCGGCCAACATTCGCGAGGCGATGCGGGAGATCGAGTTGGATATTGAAGAGGGCGCGGACATGATCATGGTGAAGCCGGCCATGCCCTACCTCGATGTGATTGCCGCGGCCCGCAACCGTTTCGACCTGCCGCTGGCCGCCTATCAGGTATCAGGCGAGTACGCGATGATCGAAGCCGCCGCCCGCAACCAGTGGATCGACCGGGAGCGAGTGATGATGGAAGCGCTCGTCTCAATCCGCCGCGCCGGGGCAAGCATAATTCTGACTTACTACGCCAAGGAAGCGGCGAAACTGTTGGCCTAGCAGGCTGCCGAAAAAACTCAGGTTTCGCGTTTGTTTTGGGTGGCGCAGCGCCGGGGCACCCAGCACGCCCGCTTTTGGCGTGATGGGGTGGAGCGGTTCACCGCTGCGATAAAAGGCTCGCTTTCAGAGTCGGCTTTAGAATTACGCGCGGAAGAAAAAATCGTAGCCAGGAACTGCCCACGTAGGGGCGGACGCATTCCGGCAGATCGCGGAAAGAATGGTGCTCGACTTGATTTTGGGTGGCGCAACTTGATTTTGGGTGGCGCAGCGGTTCACCGCTGCGGTAACTGCATTGTTTGAATTCGGCTTTAGCCGCTGAGGGCGCGGCTCTCGATCAGGAACTACTTTTTCCGCAAGTTGTTCAGCGCTGGGAAAAGTGGGAAGAATGACCTAAGTCCCGGAGAGCCTGCCCTGAGCGAAGTCGAAGGGACCCAGTTTTCACGCACACTCCTTCCGGGCCACCACTTACCTCGAATCGAAAGCCGCAGCAACCGGAACGGAAGACGAGTAGGCCATCCGCACCAAGGTTCTCTCCGAAAAAGGCACATACAGCAAAGCGGCAGTCGCGGCGAAGGCCAAGCCCACGCCGATCTGCGGCAGCAGCAGGAACGGCGCGATGGCCCAAAGCTGATCCAACGCCAGAATAAATGGGAACAGCCGGTCGAACGTCGCGCCCAGCTTGCGAAAATCAAAGCCGACGGCGGACAGCAGGTAGAACCGCAGCGGGATGCCCACCGCTCCCGTCACCAACACCGCGCCCACGATGACAAGAGCTCTCCAGCCCGGGAGAAAACTGCTGGCGACCCGGTCCGCATCGTGCAGGTGAGCAAGACCGCTGACGTAGAAGATAAGATACATCACCTGAATCAGCGCGAAAAGCGCGCGCACTAATCCGCGCCGGGGAACGGGCACGTAAAGATCGGGGTGCAACGTAAGCCCGTGTGGCGCGGGCGCCCCCGCCCGCGTGCCTGTGTCCTGCCTGGCCGCGGACACGGTCGCAGCCGCGCCCACGCTGTCGACGGGGGCAATGAAGCGGTATCCGCGCCGGGCCAGGGTTTCGACAAAGCGCGGGCTCGATGCGGAATCGCCCAGCGACTCGCGAATCTTGTTCACCGCGGTGTTCAGACTGTGATCGAAATCGACAAAGGTGTCGGCCGGCCAGATTTTTTCCCGCAGCTCGTCGCGGGTGACGACCTGGCCGGCATTCTGCAGCAGCGCCGTGAGGACCTGAAAGGGCTGTTCCTGAAGCCGAATGCGAGCGCCGTTTTTGCGCAGCTCTCCGGCGGCCAGGTCAACTTCAAAAACGCCAAAGCGCAGAAGCCCGGCTTCGCGGTTGGAGGAAGACATAGGCATGACGGCGCGCCCGTAGTGTACACCGCGAATAAGTCGTTGGTCGTCAGTCGTTTGTCGTCAGCGTTCGCGACGAACTGTTTGCTAACGACCGACGACCAACGACCAACGACTGACGCCTGAAAAAAGCTACAATATCCGCGTGAACTCCCCCGTTCCGCCGAAGCCGGTCGCTGACCATGAGCGTCATCACCACCACCATGCCATCTACGCCGCCGAAGCCACCGGATTGCTTCTCATGGCGGTTTTGCTGCTCATTCTCACCATCATCCGCTACTGGCGGTACATCCCTTGGAGCGCCCGCTGAAGTCGCCGAAGGCACTAAAGGTGGCGAGCTTACCGAAGTTAGATCGCGAGCCGCTGGTCGTAGTCGTGCTAGGTCCGACGGCAAGCGGGAAGACAGCTTTGGCGCTCGCCATCGCGCGCCGCTTCCACGGAGAAATCCTCAACTGCGATTCGGTTGCAATGTACCGCGAATTTGAAATCGGAACGGCCAAGCCCAGCGCTGCCGAGCGAGCCGAGATTCCGCATCACCTGCTCGATTGCGTGGATCCGCTCGCCGACATGAGCGCGGGAGAATATGCCCGCCAGGCCCGGCAGGTTCTGCGCGAGATCGTTCTGCGCGAGATCGCTCCGAGGGAGAACGAGCAGCGCAGACGCTTGCCCATCGTTAGCGGAGGAACCGGACTCTATCTGCGCGCTCTGCTGGAAGGACTTTTCCGAGGTCCGCAGCGCTCCGAAGAACTGCGCAACAAACTGCGCAGCCGCGCCAAGCAGCACGGCCCCGAGCACTTGCATCGCATCCTGCGCCGGCTCGACGCTGCGGCCGCAAGCCGCATTCACGCTAATGACGTTCCCAAGGTAATCCGCGCGATCGAGGTGTGCCTAGCCTCGCGCCAGACCTCGCATCAGACCTCGCACCCGACCTCGCACCCGACTATGACCGAACTTTGGCAGCAGGGACGCGAACCGCTGCGCGGCTTTCGCATTCTGCGTCTCGGACTCAATCCGGAGCGCGAAGCTCTTTATGCCCGAATCAACCAGCGGGCCGCGAAAATGTTTGACGACGCGATTGGCGGAGGACTGATTGCCGAGACCGAAAGGCTGCTAAAAAAATATGGCGACCAAGCCCGCCCGCTCAAATCGCTGGGATACAAGCAGGCGCTACAGTACTTGCGCGGCGAAGTCGACCGTGAGTCGGCGCTGGCGGCGGCACAGCAGGCGCATCGTAACTATGCCAAGCGCCAGATCACATGGTTCCGGCAAGAACCAGATGTGCACTGGCTGGCCGGCTTCGGCGACGATCCAGCGATTCAAGCGGAAGGCATTGCCGTCATCGAACGGGAAATTTGAGAGAGTGGAGAAATGGGCGTCTCGCCCGCCTGCCCTGAGCGAAGTCGAAGGGTTCGGGCGGGGACGCCCGGCTCTCCACTGGCAAATCCAAATAGCATTCGAAGGACGTCCCCGCTCGTTTTTGCTATTGTCAATTGCATGCTCCGGAATCTGCTGCTGATCGCGCTCCTGCTAGCCGCGGCGCTCTGCTTTGCTAAGGATAAAGATAAAGACAAAAGCAAAGACCGCTATCAGCAGCCCGCTCTCATCCATCTCGACAAAGCCGGCCAGAAGTGGGCCGACAAGACGCTGCGCAAGATGTCACCCGAAGAAAAAGTTGGACAACTCTTCGGCATCAAGGTGCTGGCGCAATTCCTGAATGACGCCGACCCCATCTTCATTCAACTGCGCGACAGCCTCCGCAAGTATCACATCGGATCGCTGGTCATGACCGTCCCGATGGATGGCGCCGGCGCCGGCGCCGTCCTGCTCAAGAGCCAGCCCGATGTCGCCGCCGACCTGCTCAACCGGCTGCAAAAATCATCCAAGCTGCCCCTCATTGTCGCGGCGGATTTCGAGCGCGGAGTGTCCATGCGTCTGAATGGCGCGACCGTTTTCCCCCATGCCATGGCCTTTGGTGCGACCGGCAAAACGGAAAATGCCGCAGCCTTCGGACGCATCACCGCGCTCGAGGCGCGGGCCATTGGAGTGCATTGGAATTTCTTCCCCGATGCCGACGTGAATTCCAATCCTGCGAATCCCATCATCAACACGCGCTCTTTCGGAGAAGACCCCAAGCAGGTAGGCGATTTCGTGGCGGCGTACATCCGCGGAGCTCACCAAGGCAGCATGTTGACCACGGCCAAACATTTTCCCGGACACGGCGACACTGCTGCCGACTCTCATCTCGGCCTCGCCCAAGTCACCGGCGACCGGGCGCGGCTCGATGCGGTTGAGCTGCCGCCGTTCCGGCGCGCCATCGAGGCGGGCGTGGATGCCGTGATGGTGGCGCATGTAACCGTTCCCGCGCTCGATTCCGAACCCAACCGGGTGGCCACAACGTCAAGGGCGATTGTGGACGGACTTCTCAAGGAAGAAATGGGATTCAATGGGATCGTCGTGACCGACGCCCTCGACATGGCGGCCTTGACGCGCCTGTACGCGCAGAATAGCGGCATCGGCCGGGCCGCCGTCGATTCCTTCAACGCCGGCAATGACGTACTGATCATTCCGGCCGATCTCAACGCCAGCTACCGCGCGCTGCTCGAAGCCGTGCACAGCGGCGAAATAAGCCGCCAGCGTCTCGATCAATCGGTGCGCAAGATTCTGGAACTAAAGGCATCTCTCGGCTTGAACAAGGCGCGGCTGGTGGACCCTGCTCAACTCTCGAGCGCGATTGCGAAGCCGGAGAATGTGGCCGTAGGCCAGCGCATTGCCGACGAAGCCATTACCCTCGTCCGCGACAACGGTAAAGTGATCCCGCTGCAGTCTTCTCTTGGAACTCTGAAGCCCGCCCTTCCGTATCAATCAGTAACCGAGGTGAGCAACCGCCTGGTCGCGGTGATTTTTCTCGACGACCTGCGCACCGACTCCGGACGCATGCTCGAACATCAGATTCTAGCCCGTGTGCCTGACGCCCGCGTGATCTACGTCGACGCACGCTCGGCCGCCGGCATGAAGCCGTCCGTCGTCGAAGCGGTGGAAGCGGCCGTGCATGTGATCGCCGCGGTCTATGTGGTTCCAACCGCGGGCAAGGCCATGCGCGCCGCCGGAGCTTTGAAGAATGAAGATTTGAAGAATGAAGGTTTCAAGAATACCGTTGCCCTGGACGCCGCCACCGGATCCTTACTTACCGCCATCCTCGATCGCGCCGCCCAGCGCACCGTAGTGCTCGCCATGGGCAATCCCTATGTGGTGCAGGATTTCCCCGCGATCGAGAATTATGTGTGCGCGTTCTCCAATGCAACCGTGTCGGAAACCGCCGCCGTGAAGGCGATCTTCGGCGAGATCCCGATCGGCGGTCATCTGCCGGTGACGATTCCGGGCATCGCATCCCGAGGCGAGGGTCTCGAACGCCCCGCCCGGCCGATCTCAGGACGACCCGGCTCAGGAGGTTCCTCTCATGTTCAGCAATAAAACGTCCAGCTATAAAGCATTCCACCGAAGCGTTATCTCAAGACTGACCCTCGGTGCGTTATTTGCGGGCCTCTGCGTTCTTCCCGCTTGTAGCATCCATACGAACGACAATAACAAGAACGGGGAGAAGAACGTTGACATCAAAACTCCAGTGGGCGATTTGCACGTTGGCGAGCAAGCCGATGTCCGTGACATCGGTGTGACGCTCTATCCCGGCGCCAAGCCCGCTCCGAAAGAGGATAGCGACCAGGAGAACGCCAATGTAAACCTCTCGGTGTCGGGATTCTCGTTGAAGGTAGCGGCCGCGGAGTTCACCTCCGACGACGCTCCCGACAAAATCATCGCGTACTACGACAAGGAGTTGCAGAAGTATGGCAAACCCATCCAGTGCCGCGGCGCCTGGAAAATGAACTTCAACGTCAGCGTCACACCCGCCAATGCCTCCAAGCCGGTCTGGTGTGATGTAAGCGGAAGCGGGGACGCGGTGGAGTTGAAGGTTGGAACTGAAGGGAACCAGCACGTCGTCGCTTTCAAGCCCAGGGACCGTGGTTCCCGCTTTGCGCTGATTTATATCCGCGTGCATACGGG
>JBEKFN010000075.1:0-13067 GCA_050013295.1 Terriglobales bacterium | reverse complement strand
ACCAGAATGCATTCCCGGATGTAAGACGTCGTCACCATCACTTCGACCGCGGGCACACGGCCCTCGGCGTCCGACCGGCGCACCAGACGCTGGCTGACAATGGCGCGCAACACCGCCGCCAACTGCAGCCGGATCTGTTTTTGCTCCGGCGGCGGAAAAATGGCAATGATTCGGTTGATGCTTTCCACCGCATCCAGCGTGTGTAGGGTGGAGAAAACCATGTGACCGGTTTCGGCCGCGTGCAGCGCCGTCCCGATCGTCTCCAGATCGCGCATTTCGCCGACCAGAATCACGTCCGGATCCTGGCGCAGAGAAGCGCGCAGCGCCGCCGAAAACGATGGCGTATCGACTTCCACCTCGCGCTGGTTTACGTAGCCTTTCTTGTCGCGGTGCAGAAATTCGATGGGGTCTTCAATGGTGATGATGTGCTCGGCGCGAGTCGAGTTGATGCGGTCCACCATGGCGGCCAGCGTCGTCGATTTGCCCGAGCCCGTCACTCCGGTAACCAGCACCAAACCGCGCGGCATGTCGCAGATCTGCTCCACCACTTTCGGCAAAAACAGTTCGTCGAGCGCGCGGATCTTCGTCGGAATCACGCGCAGCACCAGCCCCACGTTGCCGCGCTGCTGAAACACGTTCACACGGAAGCGCCCCAGGCCCGCAACGCCGTACGCCATATCGATTTCCGTGGTTTCTTTGAATTTCTGCTTCTGCCGCGCCGACATCATGCTGAAAGCCATATTCAACATATCTTCGGCCGATACACGCGGCTGGTCGGTCAGCGGCACCAGATCGCCATCAATACGCAGGTGCGGATAGTTCCCGACCTTCAAATGCAAGTCGGAAGCGCGGCGCTCCATGGCGATGCGGAGTAAGTCGTCGATATTCATGCAGGCAGGGCTCCAGCTACAGTGCCTATCATGACTCGTTCCGACGCCGCGCACGAGATGACGGAAGTAACAGCACCATTAGGTCGTGCTGCCTGCTGAATTTGTCCCGCCTGACGAAGGATTCGACGCCAACACTAACGACGATATCGAGCCCGCGATCTTTGGGGCAAAGGCGCTCTAAAGAGTGTGAAGGACGAGATCAAAGCGTATCGCCAGGGGTCCCGCTGACCCCGGCCGGTTACACCCCGACCGGCTGCTTGGCTCCCACCGGAACCGGAGTGAGCCAATCGTAGCGATCCGCCTTCTCGCCGCGAACGATGCCGTAAAACTCCGCTTGCAGAGATTTGGTCATGGGGCCGAGCTTGCCCTTGCCCACGGTAATTTTATCGACTGAGCGAATGGGCGTGATTTCAGCGGCGGTTCCGGTAAAGAAAACTTCGTCCGCAATATAAAGCGACTCACGCGGAATCTGCTGCTCTACGATCTTGATGCCGAGGTCGCGCGCGATTTGCAACACCGAGTCGCGCGTGATGCCCGGAAGCACGGAGTTGCCGAGCGGAGCCGTGTGCAGCGCGCCGTTGCGGACGACGAACAGATTCTCGCCCGAGCCTTCGCTGACGTAGCCGTTCACATCGAGCGCGATGCCTTCGGCGTAGCCGTTGACGATGGCTTCCATCTTGATGAGCTGCGAGTTCATGTAGTTGGCGCCAGCCTTGGCCATGGCGGGCAGAGTGTTGGGCGCGATCCGCGTCCAGGAAGAAACACAAACATCCACGCCTTCGCTGGCATCCGCCCCCAAATACTTCCCCCAGGGAAAATTTACGATATAGATCTCGATGGGGGAGTGTAAGGGGTTGACGCCGGCTTCGCCGTATCCGCGGAGAACGATGGGGCGGATGTAGCAGGGCCACGCGGCGTTGTGGCTCACCAGTTCGATCATGGCGCGCACGAGTTCATCCCGCGTGAAGGGAACGTCGGTGCGGTAAATGCGGGCGGAGTCGATGAGGCGCTGTATGTGTTCGGGGGCGCGGAAAATCGCGGGGCCGCTGGGCAGCGCGTAGCAGCGGATGCCTTCAAAGACCGAAGAGCCATAATGCACGACGTGCGACATCACGTGGAGCGTGGCGTCGTCCCAGGCAATGAACTTGCCGTTGTGCCAGATTTTCTCTGTCTTCTCTATTGCCATGCAGACTCCTTCGGTGCAAAAATTCGCGGAAGCGGCCGGAGATTCTCCGACTCGTCGACGAAAGTTATTCCAGAAGGGAATTATAACGTGGAAGCGGGCTTGCCCAACGAATCGGGGTTCACAGCCCAGTTTCATATCAGGGCATCGCTTTGGCGATGCCGCAAGTTCCGAAATCAACCGCCCCTTCAGGGGCTGGGCAGCAAAGTCGGCCCGATTCGACGAGACCGAATCGAATCCCACTGGCACCACGGACGGTCAGCGAATGGCAATGATGTTGTTGGCGACGAACCCACCTTCACCGGCGACGATCATTCGCATGGCGATGCGTTCCGCTTTGTAGTGGTGGCTGCGATGCAACAGGTACACAACTCCAACTCCCGCGCCAAACCCCAACGCTGAGCCGGCAGCTTCTCCGGCCGCACCACGGGTCACGAAGGGGCGCATGATCGGATTGACTTCGCGAAGACCCTGGTTCAGGCCGCGCTGAGTGGTGATGGCGTCGGCGGCGACCAATCCAGCTAAGATGCTGAAGTTCACTTTGTTCTCGACCGTCAAGAACGGCTGTTGGCTGGGCGCATCGGGAAGCGCTGAGCTGCTCGCCGTGAAACTCTGCGCCTGCATGGCGACACTCAGCAAAAGAAGCGAGAGGAGGTGGTTCATCTGGTCTCCGGTGTTGCCGGTAAATTAGTGGTTAGGTAAGGTGAGAGTAAGTCGGAAGAACACGGTAGTACATGGCCCGTTTCGTGTGGGTGAGGGCCTTTTGGTAAGAGTAACTGTACGGTCCCGGCAGGTTACTTGCGACTCTCAACCCCCTGACGAGTTTTACGCTGCCTGTTAGTAACTATTACCTTGGTTCCTATGATCCCGGTGGGTTTTGGTCACCACTTGGCCAGGGGAGCCCCAGTAGAAATCGAGTCGCAGTGGACAGCGCGCGACGGAATACTCCCGCCCAAGCGAAGCTGGAACGGTCGGATGCTCTTATAGAACCCGCAATAGGGTGGGCATGGATTTCGCGAACCAACAGCGAGCTCAGGGCGCGGGGGCGCCTCCTGAAGTAAGATTAAAGGGGATGGACACGGCTGTTGTACGGGCGGAACAACTCGAAAAAGCCCTGTTTCGGGGTGGTGGGCTCACGCTGCAGAATCGCGATTACGCGCGGGAGGTCCGCACACTCACCGATGCGCTTTTGCGGGTCGATCTCGGGCCCAAGGATTTAACGCGAGAGGCCCTCGGAATCAAAAGCGGGCCGGGTTCGGCGATCATAGTGGCGCGAGAGCCGGGTGTGGCCGCCGGAATTGCGGAATTGGGGCTTTGGCTCGAGCCTCTTGGCGTTTCGGTGCGCGCCGTGAAAAAGGATGGCGATGTTTTCGAGCGCGGGGAAACGCTGCTGCGGCTGGATGGGGAGCGGAACAATTTGCTGTCGCTGGAGCGCGTGGGCCTCAACATCGTGCAGCGAATGAGCGGAATCGCGACCCTGACGCGCTGCCTCGGGGAACGGGTTCGCGGCCGCTGCCCCTCGACTCGCGTGGTCGCCACGCGCAAGACTTTATGGGGACTGCTCGATAAGCGCGCGGTGCATCTTGGGGGCGGAGGAACGCATCGAATCGGGTTGGGTGACGCGATTCTCATCAAGAACAATCATCTCGCGCTGCTGGCGAGCCGCGAAGAAGAAGCGGCGCCGCTCGGAATCGCGCGGGCCTGGAACTTCCGCAAAGATGCGGCCTTCATCGAAGTGGAAGTGAGGGGCGAGGCGGCGGCGCTAGCGGCGGCGGAGACTTTTCGCCGGGTGCAGGAAGAGTCGTCAGAGCGCTATCCGTGCCTGCTGATGCTGGACAACATGATGCCGAAAGAGATTCGCTGCATTCTCGACCGCCTTCGGAAAAAAGATCTTTGGGATTACATACTCACGGAGGCAAGCGGCGGGATTTCAGAGCAAAATGTGGAGGCTTACGCGGACACCGGCGTGGACGCGATTTCCATGGGAGCTCTCACACACTCGGCGCGCGCTCTTGACCTTTGCCAAAGGATTTCATAGCGCATTTAAGAGAGGTAAACCCGATGCGGGATACAGAAGTGCTGGATGCAGGATTGTTAGATACAGAAACTTTGCCGTCGTTCGAGGCGCGCTACACGATTCCGGCGGTGGAGACAATTCACGACGGGCCGGACGAAATCCGCAAAAAGCAGCAGCGCGTGCGGGAGCTCTGCGCCAAACATAATGCCATTTTGCTGGCCCATCACTATCAGCGCCCGGAAGTGCAGGAAGTCGCGGACGCGGTTGCGGACTCCCTTAAGCTTTCGCAGGCGGCGGCGAAGACCAATGCCGACGTGATCGTCTTCTGCGGCGTGCACTTCATGGCGGAAACGGCGGCGATCCTGTGTCCGGAGAAGACCGTGCTCTTGCCCGACCTGCGCGCGGGATGCTCGCTCGCGGCGTCGATCACGGTGGAAGAACTTCGGATGTGGAAGGCAAAATTGCCGGACGCGGTCGTGGTCGCTTACATCAACACGTCGGCTGCCGTAAAAGCGGAGAGCGACTATTGTTGCACCTCGGCCAACGCCGCAAAAGTCGTTCGCGCCATCCCCGCGGACCGGCCCATTCTTTTTCTGCCCGATAAATTCCTGGCTTACGTGGTTGCGCGGCAAACGCAGCGCAGCAATATCATCGCGTATCCGGGTTACTGCCACGTGCACAAAACCATCCGGCCCGAAAATGTCGTCGAAATCCTCAAAGAGCATCCCGACGCCGAGCTTCTCCTGCATCCCGAGTGCGGATGCGTGAGTTCGTGCATGGCGAAAGCCGCCGACGGCACGCTGCCGCAAGAGCGCACCTTCTTCCTTTCCACCGGAGGGATGCTGCGTCACATTAGCGATTCGCCGGCGAGCGAGTTTGCAGTGGGAACGGAACTTGGCATTTTGCATCAGCTAAAGAAAAGCTTTCCGGAGAAGAAATTTTATCCGGTGAACCCCAACGCTGTTTGTGCCTTCATGAAGACCATCACGCTCGACCGAGTCTTGCGGTCGCTGGAGACGATGTCGCCCCGGGTAACGGTGCCGGAAGAAATCGCGCGCAAGGCGCGGCGGGCCATCGATCGCATGCTGGAACTCGCGTGAAAGCGTCCACAGGATCGAAGCCGGTGCCCTACCGGCGCGCGCCGGCCGTCTGTAGTTGGGCGACTCTTGGGCGCGGGGAAGTTTCCTGGTAGCGGGCGATGCCCTTGTAAAGCGCTTCTGCGATTTGCTGGCGGTAAGTCGGGCTCTGCAGGTTGCGCTCGTCGTCGGGACTGCTGACAAAAGAAATCTCGGTAAGAATGGCGGGCATGGTGGTGCCGGTCAGCACGACAAAAGCGGAGTCCTTGATGCCCCGGTTGCGAATGTCTGGACTGTTCACGGCCAGCGTGGCGTAGAGAGAGCGCTGGACGCTTGTCGCGAGACGGCGCGACTCCTCGATTTTGTCGTGCAACTGTTCGATCGATAGCGAGACCGGCGTTGGCTTGGCGAAGGTTCCATCCTCATGCTTTTCGGCTTCACGCGACCCCGGAGCCGAAGATAGATTGCTGTAGTACGTTTCAACGCCGCGCGCCGCCGTCGAGTTGCTGTAGTTGGCGTGAACCGAGACGAACAGATCGGCCTGCGCCTGGTTAGCAATGTCAGCGCGCTGATCGAGGGGCAGGTAGGTGTCGCCGGTTCGCGTGAACAGTACTTCCGATCCCAATCGCGCTTGCAGCAGTTTGCCCAGACGCTGGGTCACGTCGAGCACCAGATCCTTTTCCGTCAATCCCTCTCGTCCAACCGTGCCCAGGTCCCAGCCGCCGTGTCCTGCGTCGAGCACGATGCGAAATTTGCCGGCCCTCGCGAGCAAGGGCTGGCCGGATGGCTTCGCCGCCAATGTGGCCACAGGAACCGCGTTCAGCGGGGACGCTCGGTCCACGGAGGCGGACGTCAATTTCGGAGTTGCGCCTTTCGGAGCGAATTGGTTCGCAGCCAAAGCTTTCTCGCTGCTGCGAAGCCCAACCACCAGGCGATAGGGGTTCGACTCCATGCTGACGGAGAAGTTCGATCCGCCTTTGGTGTCGAGCACGATTCGCGTTACGCCGGCGACGGGCTGAGCGATCCGCACACGAGTCAGCGAAAAGTCGCCGACGTCCATCGTCTTTCCGGCCAGTTCGGGCGGCAGAACTGTGTCGTGCAAATCGAAGTAGATCCGCTCCGGCGACATCAAACGATGCACTTCGTAGGGAACCTGGTCTTCCATGTCGATGACCACCGTGCTTCCCATGTCCGAAGACCAGTGACGCACGCCCGTGATTTTCGGCAGCACCGCCAACTTATCTGCGGCCACGGCGGTGAGCGGAGCCGCATCTGAGCCGAGCTTCTCCGGATTCATCAGATTGTCGGAGAACTCGAGAGATAGAACCTCCTGGGGTGCTGACGGCGTCGTCGCCGAGTGCGGCGAGGTTGCGGTATTGGCGGCTGCGACCTTGGTGACCGCCGTCTTCCCATGAACCTGCATCCCCCACCACGCTCCGGCCGAAAATAACGCGGCCACGGCCACCAGACCCATCACCACACTCAATCCCGGCCGCGAACTGCCGGGAAGAGAGATGCGGCGCAGGAATAGTAAGGCGCGCGGCAGTTCGATAAGAGTCGCCCGCTCTTTGATCGCAAATAGTTCATCCACGATGCCCGGCTCAGGCAACTCGACCTGCGTACGGGCGGACGCATTCGTCCGCCCCGCCGTGGCGACGGGCTCGGGTAACTCGACTAGGGCCGCGGGAATGACAACCGGCTGCACCAGCGCGGCCAGGCCTGGAACTACTTCTGGAAACGGAGGCGCTGCGTTTGAAACTTGCCGCGTCGCGGGAACGGGAGACGGGGAAAGCCCAGTCTCTACGACGGTTGGGCCGGGCTCGATTTTAGGAATCTCGGCTGCCGCTTCGGCAACAACTGGCAGTGCCGCAGCCGCTTTCGCCTGCAGGACTTCGGTAGCCACACCAGACAGCCAGTGGATGCGCCGATCCTGATCGTCGGGTTTGAGCGCCGAGAGAACCAGTTCCGCGAACAGATCGAAACAGCGAATGTCTTGATCGCTGAAAGCGCGAACCGTTGTTGAAAACGCCTGCAGCACGCCCAGTTGCTGGTGCCGGCCACGCAACGGAACCAGCGCGGTGGAGCGAGCTTCGAGCACGCGCGAGAAGTCCATCTCTACGCGAGCGTCGATTTCACAATCGTCGCAGCGAAGAATGTTTCCCGATGCCAGGCAGTCCTGCAGAAACTCGGATTCGCCGATCAGGCGAACCCCGCGCGCGGCGGCGAGCGGTCCCGCGGCGGCGCGGCACACCATCTCCGGTTCTTCCGTCTGCGGTCGTTCCGCCTGCGGTCCTAACGCGAGCGCGACCATGATGCCATCGGCCTGGGTGATGGCCTGAGCGCGGTCGCAGATCAACTGCAGTACTTCGTCGAGGATGAAGCATTCAGTCTCGAACAAGTCGCGATCGCTGGCGCATCCGGTGGCTACGCGCCGGTTCCGTATCTGCTCGTGGAGTTCGGAGAAGGCGCGCAGGGCGCGCAGGGCTTCCTGGTGGGCAAGCGATTCGAGAACGCGGTTACCCTCCTGCAGTGGAAAGCCGGGGTCGGCCGTCGCCGACGCTTCCCATTCAGCGCGGGTTGGATTGGCACTCATGCTTGCGCGGTCAGGACCACAAAAATCCGTATTCATCGTATCCGGGCTCGTCGGAAGGCTCAACCCCGCTTTTGGGTCAACCGGCCAAGCCACGGGTACACGTTCAACCGGAGACCATCGCCAGCGATCTTCACCGCTGGTCTCATCCGCGAACGAAAGTCACAACTCTAAATTCCAGCGTAATATTCTTGTGGGGGGTACCGCAATGTCCCGCAGTACACGTCCAACTGCGCATTGGCAATGCTGTAAGCGACGCCGCCGGAGTCGGATGCCCGACCTACGACCCTTCAGCTTTTGCTCTCCGCGGCGATTCGTCCTATGGTTATGGTTAGAAGCAGCAACGAGCCCGGAGATGGGATGACCGACGCAGTCGAGCAGGAAAAACCAGAAAAACTCAAGAAATCTAACTGGTGGTGGCCCGCCGGAGTCTTGGCCACCAGTCTGGGTGGCATGGCCGTGGTGGCGTTCCGAGGCTGCTGGCACCGCAAGATGAGCTGGCCGGTTGGTGTGCAGGGATATTCCTACCAGGTTTGCCTGGGCTGCGGCGCCATGCGGCTTTTCGACGAGAAAACCTTCAGCGCATTTGGCCCCTTCCGCTATCACCTGGACGAACTCATCGCTTGGCAAAAATCCACGAAAGCGAAATCTCCTCCCGCGGCGGACGACCAGCGCCGCGCGTTGTAGGCCGACCCTCAGTCCACAGTTCCACAGTCCACAGTCCGCATTGCAATGACGGCTACGCCAGCGCTCAGGCTTCGACCGTCCGGGCCTGGTTCTTGTACCACTCCACCGTATGGCGCAGGCCGTCCGCAAAGTTCACCAGAACCTTGTATCCCAAATGCTTTTGCGCCTGCGTGATGTCCGCCAGCGAATGTTGGATGTCGCCACCACGCTCCGGACCGTACTTGACGCTGCCCTTGTAGCCAGTCAGTTTTTTCAAAGCCTCGAAAGTTTGATTCAGCGTGGTGCGCTGGTTCGTGGCGCAGTTGAAAACGCGCCCGGCACACTCCGCCGCCGGGGCCGCGCAGGCCAGCAAATTGGCCGAGACCGCGTTGTCGATGTAGGTGAAATCACGGCTGGTTGTGCCATCGCCAAAGATCGTGGGCTGTTCTCCACGCAGCATCTGCATACTGAATCTGGCGAGTACGCCCGAGTAGGGCGATGAAGGATCCTGCCGCGGCCCGAAGACGTTGAAGTAGCGCAGGCTAACGGTTTCGAGGCCATAGCAACGGTAGAACGACACCATGTAAAGCTCGCTGGCCAGCTTGGCCACGGCGTAGGGTGAGATCGGGTTGGGGATCATGGCTTCATGCTTCGGGAGCGTCGGCGTGTCCCCGTACGCCGAAGATGAGGCGGCATACACCACTCGCTTCACTTTCGCGTCGCGCGCCGCGACCAGAACATTGACCGTGCCGTCGACGTTGGCGCGATTGCTGGCGAGAGGGTCCAGCACCGATTTCGGGACCGATGGAATGGCGGCCTCGTGCAGCACGTAATCGACGCCGGCGCACGCCCGGTGCATGGCCTCCAGATCGAGAATGTCAGCTTCGCGGAAGTCGATCCGGTTCAGCACTTCGGCGAGGTTCTCGAGTCTGCCGGTGGAAAAGTTATCGATGCCCCGAACCTGCTCGCCGCGTTCCACCAGAGCGCGCACCAGCGAGGATCCGATGAAGCCGGCAGCGCCGGTCACAAGATATTTAGCCATATGCTTGTTGATGATAACGGATGAACTTGTCCTGCACAGAGAGCAGCGCCCTCAGCAGAGTAACTTCTGCTTCCGGAATCCGCCAAACGGTCGCCAGTCGCTGCAATCCCTGGAGGAAGGATTCAGGACCGGCGAACCCATTTTGGCGGTCTGGTATAACCTTTGGCGGCAACTGGGCTGCTCTTAGTAGGATCGGAAGATTGCGGGAAAACTTTAGCCCGCTGAATTTCGTACTGTCCTAATTCAGTTTTTCCACCACGGAACACGCAGAAACCCAACTGCTTGGCAAAACCTTCCCCTTCTGGTTCTTTGCAGGTTCAGGGTTTTCTCCGTGACTCTGTGACTCCGTGGTAAAAAAAGGCAGATTACGACACTACTGGAAATTTGGGCAGAGCAGCTTGAATCTGGCGCCACAGTTCCTCTTTGCCGGCTCCGGTTTTGGTCGAAAACGCCACGATAGGCACCCCGGCATATGCTTGCCCGAGCGTGTGCATCGACTGCCGCAGCTGGTTGCCAGAAAGCCGGTCGCACTTGGTGGCCACAATTACATGCGGCCGTCCTTTGGAGGTCAGGAATTCCAGCAACTGGCGGTCGCTTTCCTGGGGAGGAACGTTCGAATCGACCAGCGCCAGGCACAGCGCCAGGCTGGGGCGTTGGTGAAGGTAGGGATCCACAAACCGGGCCCAGTCTTCGGAGATTTCGCGCGAGATTTTAGCGTAGCCGTATCCCGGCAGGTCGGCGAAAAGCAACTCAGGCGCGGGTTGCCCCGCCCTGCGGACCTCAAAAAAGTTAATGCTGCGCGTGCGCCCCGGAGTATTGCTGGTGCGGGCCAGCTTCTTCCCCACCAGCGAATTGATCAGGCTCGACTTGCCGACGTTGGACCGTCCCAGAAACGCGATCTCCGGCACGCCGGGGGCAGGGAAGTGCGTCAAGTCACTCGCCGACAGCATAAATCGCGCCAGAACCCGCATACAGACAGTTTCCAGTGTTTGGGTCGCACATGGCAAGCGCCGCAGAAAAAAAGTTCATGCGTAGGCGGCGGAAAAACTCGGGCTTCGAATTGCGGAGAAACTCGGGCTTCGTATCAGGGCATCGCTTTAGCGATGCCTAGCGGTCTTCGAAAAGAAACGCCCCTTTAGGGGCTGGGCATCGAAAATCGACTTTTCTGAAGCCCCGCTAAAGCCCGAGCGGACGCTTGGGATGCACGTCTTGCTCCTCAATCGGATGCAGTTTGTGCCAGAGCGCAAGCCCGCCCGCGATGACCAGTCCAATGAGAACGCTGATCAGAAAGAACCAGCGATAAGCCGGCAACGCGACCAGCAGAATCGCTACGACAACGACCGCGACGATGAGACCCGCCGATCCCTTCAGGCTGAATCCAGACCCACTGCCAGATTCCGGCTCCATGACCTTATTTTAGCGCCGCCCTGTAGAGACGGGGCTTGCCCCGTCTCCCGCAATCCTTCGGCTGGCAATCTTGCCGCCGCCAGCCTGCCGGCCTCGGCCAACTCTCTTCTTTCGTTTCACTTACCCGCAATTGTCTTATATATACGTAAGTACAATAATACCTGCAAAGTGTTCCACGTGGAACACTATGGAACATTCCGGGGAGTTGCGCCTCTCTTACTGCCGAGCCGTAGGAATCTCCGGGGCGGGCGGGGTCGCGATGGGAGCCATAGTCTCGGTTTCCGATGGCATCTGCGGCAGCGGGCCTTCCAGCGCGACGGCTAGCACCTGATCCATGTTATCCACGAAGTGCAATTTCATTGCGTTGCGCAGGTTTTCCGGGACCTCGGCTACATCTTTTTCGTTTTCCTGCGGCAGAATCACTTCGAATAATCCGGCGCGATGGGCGGCTAGAAGTTTTTCTTTTAATCCGCCGATGGGCAGCACTTTGCCGCGCAGTGTGATCTCACCGGTCATGGCTATATCGCGGCGCACGGGAATCCGGCTCAGCGCGCTGGCGAGAGCGGTGGCTATGGTGATGCCGGCGGAGGGGCCATCTTTCGGAATCGCTCCTTCGGGTACGTGCACATGGATATCCTGGTTGCGGTAGAAATCGCGGGCCAGTCCGAGCCGCGCCGCTCGCGAGCGGATGTACGACATGGCAGCCTGCGCCGATTCCTGCATTACGTCGCCCAGTTGGCCGGTTAAAGTGAGCTTGCCTTTGCCGTCCACCACCGCGGCCTCGGTGCTTAGAATTGACCCGCCCACCTCGGTCCAGGCCAGGCCGGTTACCAGACCGATTTCGCTCTTCTCGTGGGCCAGCGTGTCGCGGAACTTCAGAACACCGAGCCAGTCGCCAACCTTTTCTGGCTGGATCGCGGCCGTGAAGTCCGCGCCTTCTTTCACTACCTTGCGCGCAATTTTGCGGCAGATGTTGCCAATTTCCCGCTCCAGGTTTCGCACTCCGGCCTCGCGGGTGAAGCCGCGAATGATCTGCCGGATGGCGTCGTCGGAGAACTGCACGTTCTTCTCCGTCAAGCCCGCCTGCGCCATCTGCTTCTTGACCAGGAATTGTTTCGCGATCTCGACCTTTTCCGGTTCGGTGTAGCCGTGCAGGCGCAGCACTTCCATGCGATCCTGCAGCGCGGGCGGAACCGTGTGAATTACGTTCGCGGTGGCGATGAAGAAGACCTGCGAGAGGTCGTACTCGACGTCGAGGTAATGATCGACGAACATGAAGTTCTGTTCGGGATCGAGCACTTCAAGCAGCGCCGCCGAGGGATCGCCGCGGAAGTCCATCGACATTTTGTCGACTTCGTCGAGCATGAACACCGGGTTCTTGGTGCCGGCCTTTTTCATCATCTGGATGATCTGGCCGGGCAGGGCGCCGATGTAGGTGCGGCGATGGCCGCGGATTTCGGCTTCATCACGCACGCCGCCTAGCGACATGCGCACGAACTTGCGCCCCGTCGCTTTGGCGATCGACATTCCGAGCGAAGTTTTGCCCACGCCTGGAGGTCCGACGAAGCACAGAATCGAGCCTTTGGGATTTTTCACCAACTGGCGCACTGCGAGAAATTCCAGGATGCGCTCCTTGATTTTCTCCAGGCCATAATGATCTTCGTTCAGAGTTTTCTCGGCGCGCGTGATGTTGCGGATTTCCTTCGACCGCTTCTTCCAGGGCACCGCCAACAGCCAGTCGAGATAATTGCGGGAGACGGTGGACTCCGCCGACATGGGCGGCATCGCTTCCAGCTTTTTCAGTTCCTGGATCGCCTTGTCTTTAACTTCCTTGGGCATGCCCGCGGATTCGACCTTCTTCTTCAGTTCGTCGAATTCGCTCTTTTCGCCGCGTCCCAGTTCCTTCTGGATGGCCTTGATTTTCTCGTTGAGGTAATACTCCTTCTGCGCCTTCTCCATCTGCCGTTTGACGCGCGACTGGATGGTGCGGTCCATGTTGAGCTTTTCGATCTCGACGTCGAGCACGTCGCCGATGCGGTTCAATCTTTCAGCGGGATCGAAGATTTCGAGCAATCCCTGTTTTTCTTCGATCGAGAGCTGCAGGTTGGCGGCGATGGTGTCGGTCAGCTTCGCCGGATCTTCCATGCGCACGGCCGCGATCATGGTCTCGTAGTTCAGCGACTGGCAAAGCTTTAC
>JBEKFN010000074.1:0-13126 GCA_050013295.1 Terriglobales bacterium | reverse complement strand
AATAGCTGTGCCGAATCAAGCCAAGCATCCGGTGTCACACCTCCAGCCTGATAAACCGCGTCGCGCAAATGCTGCTGGCCAGACGTGCGATACGACCCCGGCGCGCGGACCTCGCCGGTGATTAGCACTTCAGGATCCGGCTCGAAGTCGTATCGCCCGAAGATGTGTACAGTATCGAGCGGCTCTAGCTTAGGCGCGCTGTCGGGATGTTCGAGAGCGGTTGCCAGATCAAAGGTCTCGACAACTGGGTGGTAGTCCGGTGCGTGTAGCCGAATGATCTCCGCATAACGGGTCGAAGGTTCCGGAAGCAAGTCAGTATACGAAGTCACGAGGTCGGTGAGCCTCATCTCCGGCTTGTAGGAATACCGCCCTGGACGCAAGACATGCCCTACGAGGTAGATCGACTCTGAGTTATAAGGCGCAATCGGAAAGATGTGGATCTCGTCCCCATCCTGTACTTCGAACTCGCTCATTTGCGCGCGCACCGCTTCGGAATCGCTGGTGTCGCTGATTTCGATACTCATCATCGTGCGCTTTTCATGCGCTACCAGGCGCTGGACTTCAATGTGCCGCAACGCCGCGGCGGGTAGAATTCCTCCCGCAAGATCGAGTACGTCGACGAGTGTCTTCTCATTGCGCAACTCGTAGACTGCGGGGCGGCGCACCATGCCTTCTACCGTCACCACCGGCCCAAGCGGCGGTACCATCAGGGAATCGCCGTTCTCAATTCGCTGCAAATCCCCCCGAATACCGTGGAGCAGTAGGTCATACGCGTCCACTTCTTCAACCAACTGTTTTCCTCGATAGTGTTGAAGCCGCCGGAGGGAGCCTTGCGATGTCACACCACCCGCCACGAACAGCGCATTCAGCGGAGTGGAAAGTGAACTCACGTCATACGCGCCCGGTGAAGTAACATCGCCAACCACATACATGCGCACCGACCGCAGCCGAAGCAGCGCAACGTCCGCGGATACATCGCGGAATTGTGTTCTCAGGCTGCGTTGGACCATTTCCTGTACATCGCCGAGCGTTCGTCCGGAGACAAGGACCGGCCCCGCTTCCGGCAGAGCCACGCGTCCCTGCCGGTCTACTGTGCGAAGCAGTCGCTGTGAAACTCCTCCCCACAGATCAATCGAGAGACTGTCACCTGGACCAACGACATAACTCGGTCCAACGGGGAGATCCATGGGGATATAATCCGGATTTGTCGTTCCCTTGCGGAAAACATCGAGACCAAACCTCTCGAGAGGCCGATTGCTCGCCCCCGCCTGCACATAAAGGTCATATAAGGAAGGCACATCTGCGTAAGGATTCGGGCGACGTACCATCCTCACTTGCTCCGCCCCGGCAGTGCCCGCAGGAGCAGAATCGCGCCCGGCTGGATATTGCGGTGAGCCCGGCCCCGTGCGTGGCATCCCGGCGCCACTTGATAATTGATCCAACTGAGACAGAGACTGCAGATCTCCTGGGCTGCTGGAGGGAAGCGAAGGATTCTGCCCACTCCTGTACCCGGTTATATGCGGCGTCCCGCTCAACGATGGATTTGTATCAACCTGCGCCGCAGCCAGCATGGTCTCCGGCCCTGCCAGACTGGCCGGATATCCTGAGTGTTGATCCGGCGACAGGCCTGTGCCATCCGGACGCGTCATTTGGCTGGGTGAAGCATCCTCGGCCCGTTGCAAGGGCACCGACGAACGCGGTGCTTGCGCTGGTGCTGGTGCCGTCGGGTTCACCGGCAAACTTTCGCGACTCTCCGGGAAAGAAGGCGGGAGCGAGCGGTCCACGAGCATCTGGGCCCGCTCCTGCCGCACGAGCTTTTGCTCTGCTCCCAGATCGGAGTCCGGATTCAATCGAGGCACGAGATAGCCATACCGCTGCAGGAGGCGGGTTGCGAGCACGCGTGCACGCAAGTCCGAGCGCAGGCGATCGGCTACCGCTCCATCCGTCAGATCGGACTCTTCAAGGATCTGCCCGCTCGCCCCCGCGTCTTGGGCAAGAAGGCGCTTAAACTCGACCATCAGACCAGCCTCTTTGTTCACGACTTCGAGAATCTGATCGGCTGAAGCCGCCGCCTTCTCAAGATTGTCCGAGATGATATCGGGCTGCGCTGCACGGTGCCGGGATTCCTGCTGTGAATAGGCAGCCGCGCAAGACAAGAGCGCCCAGGCAAGACAAGAGATACTCTTCTTCAACTGTTTGCGGTCGAACATAGTTTATTTGACCCCAGGGCCGGGCATGAAATCCTTCGGGCGTTCGCACCCAACCTGCTTGGCAGAACGCTCAGCATCAGATAGGTTCGACGTCAGCTTCATCCACCTCAAACACCACCGATCGCATGATCAGGTCGATCGAGAGCACCAAACGGAAGCGTTCTTTGCGGCGGATCATGATTCCTTCCGCACCCACGAGAGGCCCGCGCTTGAGGCGGACTCTCGCGCCCTGGTGCAGGTAGGGATGAGGTTGCAGCCGCAGACCTGCTGACAGGCTCGATTCAAGCGCGCGAATCTCGGAGTCCGGAATTGCGGCGGGCTGGCCTTGGAAGGTTACGAATTGCACCGCCCCGGGCGCCCGAAGAACGCGCAAACGGTCTCGAAGATTGAGGTTCACGAAGACATAGCCGGGGAACAGGGCCATGTCCAATTCCTTGCGGCGATCCTTCCAGCGGCGCACGCTGCGGTAGAGCGGAAGAAAGTGGTTCAATCCCTGGTGTTCGAGATGCCGGGTCACGAGCTTCTCGTGCCTCGAACGAACAGAAACTGCGTACCAGTGCACGGAAGGCAAAGACTTTTCGGCGAAGAGCAAAGAGTCGCCGGGAATGCCGCTGCCCAATGCCTCGGGGTTTGAAAGGGTGTTTTCCAGCACCGCTTTAACGCCTCCTAAAAGTACAGCTCCGCCATCTCAGTTACATCCAAATGATGAATGCAAACGTTTATTTATCTGTGACTTATATGCAAACTTGCGGTCTTAGTCAGCTAATTGCGTACCGTACAAACCGGCGAGGGACGCTCCCGCAGGGCGCTCAAAATTCCAGCCTCGGAACTCTCTGCCGGCCGGCCAGGATTCCCTAAGAGCCCAGCACACGCTGCGAGTTTCACTGGAACTTGCTCTGGTGTCAGTGAGACCGCTCACACCTCGAATGTGATGAAAAATCTTTATAGGAGGTAGGGGACTTTGAAACTACCATCGGCGCTAGGCTAGCGGTTCAGAGCGCTAGTGGGCTGGGCTGGGGGCGAGGGGACATGCGTCGGAATTGAAATTTAGATGCGTCGAACCTGAAATTTAGATGCGTGGGCCCGCTCAGAAACAAATCTTTCTTGACAGTGCTCGTCCCGACGTATTTAATTTTGTGCTTCAAAACAGTTTACGTTTTCACGGCAGTCCAAGCCATCCTTTGGGAGGGACTTTATGTCGACGACTGGAAAGTTGGCTGTGCTGTTGCTGCTGTCGCTGTGTTTCGGTTCGCTCGCCTTCGCGCAAGGCGGAGCCACGGGCGCCATTAGTGGCGTGGTGCAGGACTCATCTGGAGCCGTAATCGGGAACGCCAAGGTGAGCGTCACCAGCGAAGCCACGGGTGAGGTCGTACGCCAAACGAAGACCGAGACATCCGGGTTTTTCACAGCCACGCTCTTGCCCGTAGGCACCTACACGGTGGAAGTGAACGCGGCGGGCTTTCCCGTCACCAAGTTCCCCGGCGTGGTGGTGCGCATCACGGAAACGACGCGCATAACCGCGACTCTTAAACTGAGTACGGTGAAGGAAGTTGTGGAAGTCCAGGCCCAGGCGGAGCAAATCAATACGACGGATGCCACCACGGGAGAAGCCCTCAGTTCCACAACCATTAGCACCCTCCCGCTGGCCACACGCAATTTCCAGCAGTTGCTCGACCTCTCGGCAGGCGCCTCTGCCGACTTGAACAGCGCTGCCGCTCTGGGCCGTGGCAATGTGCGTATCGACGTCAATGGTGGAAGAGAAGATAACAACAACTATCTGATCGAGGGAATTTCGGCCTCCGACTACTCGTTCGGGGAACTCACTTATACACCCGTCCCCAACCCCGACTCGATCCAGGAATTCAAGGTAGGCACCAGCCTCTATGACGCTACGCAGGGCCGCAACGGCGGCGGCAACATCAACGCTATCCTGAAAAGCGGCACTTCCGGCTTCCACGGGGATGCTTGGGAGTATTTCCGCAACACTTCGCTGGATGCCGATGACTTCTTCCTGGGACGCTTTGATCTCAAGCAGAACATTTTCGGCGGTGATTTCGGCGGGCCGGTGGGTCCGAAGGCCAAGCTGGGATATTTCTACGTGAACTACCAGGGCACGCGCCAGCGCAGCGGCGATTCGCTGGGAACTTACATCAGCAACGCATCAGTTCCGGTGCTGCCGACCGCGCGCGATCAGACCACGCTGCTCCATACCTTTTTTTGCGGCGCGGCCTGTAACGGAGCTACCGCTACGGCCATCGATCCAGTCGCGCTGGCGCTGCTGCAGACACCGGGCACTCAGTTCGGGCCGGGCATTGGGGGTGGCTGGCTAATTCCCAGCGTCGCCGGCACGCCCGGTTATACCCTGGATCCTTCCACCGGCCAGTACGTGATCAACACTGGCACAGTGACTCTCAGCGTTCCGGGTCGTTATAGGGATGATCAGTTCACGGCCAATTGGGACCGCGACTTCAATCATGGCAAAGATCGCCTCTCCGACCGGTTCTTCTGGTCCGATTCCGAAACCTACGAACCGTTCGGTGCCGATAACTTACAGGTTCAGACGGGCTATCCGGCGATTGCCAGCAACCTGAATTTCCCACTCGACATCCCGTTGCGGGGACGGTTCGGCAGCATCGCGGAGACCCACTCCTTCAGCAATGCCCTGATCAATGAATTTCGTTTCGGCGTGAACGTTATCAGCGACTCCCTTCAAAACGTTCCCCTCGCCGGGACCTCGCCTTCCGCACTGGGCATCGACAACGGTTCGGGTGCGCCGGACATGTACCGGTTCCAGTTCGCCAGCGGCTTGCAAATTGGACCTTTTCCCAACCAGTTGCAATCGGCTTTATCGGATTCATTCGTCTATCTCGATACAGTCAGCTGGACGCACGGGCACCACTCGTTCCGTTTCGGCGGTGAAATCGACCGCACTTCGATTCGCCGCAACCTCCCCGTGCTGGACAATGGTCTGTTGTTCTTCGTTCCTGGGGGCGTCACCGGCTTCGATTATTGGCAGAACTTTCTGTTGGGCGCGGAAACGTTTGGTGAAGGGGGTGGCGGCGCTGCCAATCACGATTACCACATTCCCGCCTTTGCTGGTTTCGCGCAGGACGATTGGCGAGTCACGCCAACTTTGACGCTGAACCTGGGCCTGCGCATGGAGTGGGTGGGTGCGGCATACGACAGTCTCTGCCATTTGGGCAATACGATTCCTCAGAACGCCAACCTGACCGGCGATGCTTTCGTATATCCGAGTTGTGTGAGTAAGTTCAACGCGGGCGTCACCGGTACGCTGAACAGTGCTGCCCTGAACAACGAGTACGCCAGGGTGCCCGAACCGCGCATCGGCTTTGCCTATGACGTGGCGGGCAAGCATGACACGGTGATTCGCGCAGGATACGGCATCTACAGCGTCCGCGAGGATATTGGCGCCGTGGACAACCTGTCGTTTTCGGCTCCGATTTATCCGGTGCTCGTAACCGGCAACGCGCCATATTCTGGTCCAGGAACAGGCATGGCCGGCATCTTTGCCGGGGCACCGCCCCTGGGCGAGGTAAGTCCATTGTTCGCGCCGACGCCCTCCATTCTTCAAAGCTTGTCGAATTCGAACTGTCCAGCTGGAACACCGGTTGCGGTCCAGTGCCCAGTGTTCTCCGGCACCGCCATCACCTACATCAATCTTTCCGTTCCTCTGCACTGGGTTGTGCCTACCACGCAGCAGTGGAACTTTTCGGTGCAACGCCAGTTGGGTGGAAATTGGGTCCTCGAGCTCGGATATGTGGGCACCAAGGGCACGCGTCTGCGTTCTACTTTTGATCCCGATCAACCGAGGCTGGCGAGCCCGGCCAACCCCATCAACGTGACCGCGCAGAATGGAACCAATTACCAGATCACAACAAACACCGGGGAGACGGGCAATGGCAATTTCGAGGCGCGAGCACCGTACCTGGGGATTAATCCCCAGGCGTTTGAGGCGTTCTATCCCAACTCCGATTCCCACTACAACGGCTTGCAAGCCACCGTTTCGCACAAGTTCTCGAAGGGACTGTACTTTCAAAGCGCGTACACGTATTCCAAGTCGATCGATGACGTTTCCACCGCCAGCGTGGCCTTCCTTACGCGCGTGAACGATCAGAACTGTGCGGCGTGCTCGCGGGGTCTTTCCGACTTCGATCATCGCCAGCGCTTTGTCACCAGCTTCAATTACGCCCTTCCCTTCATGGCCGACCGCCACGATGCCATTGGATATGTACTGGGCAGCTGGGAGGTCAACAGTGTGATCGTCGCGCAGTCGGGTTCACCCATCACCATTGCGGATTCGTCTGGCGGATTGGCCTATCAACTCGCCAGCCCCTCTTCTACGGCCAGTTTCGCTTCCGGCTTCAATTGCAGCAACGCCTTGAATTCGGGCGGCCTCGCCGCCAAGGTCGCAAACTGGGTCAACCCCGCTGCCTATGTACCGGCGCCCGCTGTTCCAAATTCCCCGGACGGCGCCACCGACTACGGCGACTCTCCGCGCAATTGCATTATCGGCCCGAAGCAGGTGAACGTCGACTTCACGCTCGGCAAGGCGTTCAAGTTCGGCGAACGGCAGAGCCTGCATTTCCGTACCGAGTTCTTCAACCTGTTCAACCATCCGTCCTTCCAAAACCCACAATTTACCGGTAATGCGAACGTCGAAGCCGGTTCTTGCCCTGGCACGGCGGCCGTCTGTCACAACGGCGAGATCACCCAAACCAACGGCACACCGCGGCTGATTCAATTCTCGTTGAAGTATTCGTTCTGAGGTTTCGTCCTGGTGGAGAGCCGGGCGTCCCCGCCTGGCTGGACGGGCGAGACGCCCGTCCCTCCACCGTCCTTTCGAACAGCGGCTGGAATTCCAGCTACATAAAATTTACATCCCACGGGGTCGTGACGAGCCGCCGCCTCGCAACTCTGCGGCAAGTTATGTTGCAGCAAGAAAAGGGACTTCTCGATCCTGGCACGCAACTTGCGCTCTTGCGACTGCAGACTGTGGAGATGTTCATGCTTGGGGTGATGTGCGCAACGACGATCCTCGCAATTACTCCCGTCTTCTCCCGCATCTCGTGAGATCATGTAAGAAATCAAGATTCTACCGTCGCTTCGTCCCGATTGGGCTTCACGGTCAAGTTCCCGGCAGGAGAACCAAGTATGCGACTGTTTAGTTTTCGTCTTATTGTTTCTCTTATTCTCGGCATTACGCTGGTTTCAGCTGGTTTTTCCTACTACGAAGTGCTGGGCCAAAAGCGCGCTCTGCGCAGCGATCTGGAGCATCGTGCCGAGATGCTAGGGGAAAGTCTCGTCGGCAACGTCGAGCGTTCGTGGAATACAGGCGCGGACAATACAGGCTCGGGCATAGTCCCGAACACAGTTCCGAACAACGAACTCCAGCGGTTGGTGCAGCGCTTCGGAAACCGGGAGCACCTGCTAGGGGTCGCCATCTACGACCGGCAGGGCGTACTAGTAAACGTAACTCCGGAACTCGTGAAGTTGCTTAGCGGGAGTCCGCCGCCGGTAACGCAGGCTATCATGCAGGGTCACGAAGAAAGCTCGTTCGTCCGGCTGGGAAGCGTGCCGGTGCACATTCTCGCGTTGCCGATTCGCCGTCAGGATGAAGTGGTGGGCGGCTTGGCGGTGGTGCACGATGCGAGCTACATCCGCGCGCAAATCCTTCTCGTCTGGCGCCACACATTTTTCCGTGTGCTGGCTCAGGTCTTCCTCATCGTTCTCATTACCTTGCTGATTGTCCGCTGGAGCATCGCCGGCCCGATTGCACGGGCGGCGCTGTGGATGCGCGCGCTCCGCACGGGAAAGATTTCCTTCCGCCAGGAAGTGCCGGACTTCGACATGTTCCGGCCGCTGGCGCGCGAAGTTGCGACCATGGCGGAGAGCCTCAGCCACGCCCGCAATGCGGCCGAAAATGAGGCCCGCCTGCGCGAGGCGGGGGAATCCATGTGGACAGCGGATCGTCTCTCGGTGCAACTGCGCACCCGTCTCGACGGCGGCCACGTGTTCGTGGTCTCGAATCGCGAGCCTTACATGCATCAGCGAAACGGGAAGACGGTCGAAGTGGTGGTTCCGCCGAGCGGTTTGGTTACCGCGCTCGAACCCGTGCTCAACGCCTGCGATGGCACCTGGATCGCGCACGGCAGCGGCAATGCCGACGCCGAAGTCGTGGACGCTGCCGACCGCTTGCGCGTTCCTCCCGAGGATCCCCGCTACAGCTTGCGCCGCGTCTGGTTAACCAAACAGGAAGAAGAAGGTTACTACTACGGCTTTGCCAATGAAGGGCTGTGGCCGCTTTGCCACATCGCGCACACGCGCCCGCTTTTTCGGGCGGACGATTGGCAGTACTACCAGGATGTCAACCGCAAGTTTACGGCCGCCGTGCTCGAGGAAATCGAGAATGTCGCGAAGCCTGTGGTGCTGGTTCAGGACTATCACTTCGCGTTACTGCCGCGGCTGCTCAAGGACAAGCGGCCGGATGCCCGCGTGGCCATCTTCTGGCATATTCCGTGGCCGAATCCGGAAGCCTTTGGCATTTGCCCCTGGCAGCGCCAGTTGGTGGATGGCTTGCTCGGCGCCGACCTGATCGGATTTCACATTCAGTCGCATTGCAACAACTTTCTGGAGACCGTCGACCGCGTGGTCGAGTCGCGCGTGGACTGGGAGCACTTTTCCGTCCTCCGCCAGGACCACCGCACCATGGTCCGGCCTTTTCCCATCAGTGTTGCCTTCGGCGGCGACGATGCCGCCGGAAACAACAACCAGGGCTCTAGCTATCTCGAACGTTCGGCTCTCCTGCGGAGTCTGGGCGTGGAAGCAACCTTCATGGGGATTGGGGTCGATCGCGTCGACTACACCAAGGGAATTCTGGAGCGGTTCCTCGCGATTGAGCGGTTCCTCGAGAAATATCCCAGCTATCAGGGAAAATTCACGTTCGTGCAGATCGGAGCGCCCAGCCGCACCCACATCAAGCGTTATCACGACTTGTTGGCGGAAGTGGAAGCTGAGGCGGAGCGCATCAATTGGCGCTTCCAGAGCGGCAAGTGGAAGCCCATTGTGTTCCTTAAGCGCCAGCACAGCCATCAGGAAATCGAGCCCTATTACCGCGCCGCCGATCTTTGCCTGGTGACTTCACTTCACGATGGAATGAATCTCGTAGCCAAGGAATTTCTCGCCGCGCGCCGCGATGAACGCGGCGTTCTCATCCTCAGCCAGTTCACGGGAGCGGCCCGCGAACTGCGCGACGCCTTGCTGGTGAATCCTTACGACATCGATCAGACCGCCGACGCGATCCGCGCCGCTTTAGAGATGGAGCCGGAAGACAAACAGTTGCGTATGCACCGCATGCGTAAGATCATTAAGGAGAACAACATTTACCGCTGGGCCGGAAACCTGATCACCGAACTTTGCGAGGTCCGCTTGGATGCGCCCGAGGACGCGCAGGAGAAATCACGCGCCAAGTTGCATGCAGTCTGACTTCGAGGTTCATTTCGAGGTTCGCCAGCCGTCAAGAAAAGGAAAGGAGCAACCCGGTTGAGGCCAGAAGTGGAATCGCAGATCGCGCCGTTTCTGCAAACTCTCGCCCAGGCATCGCAGGCGGTGTTGCTGGTCGATTACGACGGAACGTTGGCGCCCTTCCATGCCGATCGCAATCAGGCATACCCATATCCCGGAGTCTTGCTCCTGCTACAAGAGATCGTACGCAACGGCCGGACGCGAGTGATTGTCGTCTCCGGGCGTGAAGCGGGCGAAATTCTCCCGCTTCTCAATATTCATCCACGTCCCGAAGTTTGGGGAATCCATGGGCTGCAGCGCCTGAGGACAAATGGGAGTATGGAGATGCCTCGCCTCGATGATCGAACGCTCAATGGCTTGTCGGATGCCGATCGCTGGCTCGCCTACCTGCAACTGCGCCACGTCACGGAGTTCAAGGCCGGAAGCATTGCCGTTCATTGGCGTGGGCTCAGCGCAAGCGACGCGGAGGATATTCGGTCCAGCGTTTTGGTGGGTTGGCGCCCCATTGCGGAAAACAGCGGGCTCGATCTGTTGAATTTCGACGGTGGGGTGGAAATTCGCCCTTCCGAAGCCGACAAGGGTATTGCGGTTCGTGCTTTTCTCGGTGAAATCAATCCCGGCACACCGGTGGCCTATCTGGGCGACGACTCCACCGACGAATCCGCTTTTCAGGCCATGCAGGGCCGCGGCCTCACCATCCTGGTGCGTCCCATCTGGCGGGAGACGGCGGCGCAATTGTGGCTCCAGCCACCGGATGAACTCCGCGACTTTCTCGGGCTATGGCTGAAGGCCTGTGCCGAGCAAAATACCTTAACAGCGGAGCGCCTGCGGCGGTGAACGGATGGCAACCGCAGCGCAGTTAACTCTTCTAAGAACGCCGTTGAAGCCCTTCTTGCTTCAACCCGTCGGTGCATCTCTTACGGAGTCTTGGCTCTATGTCTTGGCTCTACGGGTCCATATTCCCAGTTCTCCTAGACTCACGCTCCGACGATCTCGCGCACGGCGCGATAGCCCTGATCGATGGCGGTATTGGTGTAGGCATGACCGTCAGCGTCCGAGTTCGCAATCTTGATTCTCCCGAAGGGCTGCCGGCCAATCACACACGGACGTTCGGACGCCGGCCGGTCGAGCGGCTCGAACAATGCGTTGTATTCGTAGGCATATCCGTGAGGCCAGCGGTTGACCGTAATTGCCTGAATGTCGCGAGCGGGATCGAAACCGCCGGCTGAGAGTGTGCGACCAAGTTGATCTCGTACCTGGCGCTCGAAGGTTTCGAATTTCGTGTTGACGAGTTCCCATCGTCCCGCCCGGTACTGGTCCTTGCAATTCAGGCCAGGCTCGCAGGGGGTGCGAAGAAGGTGAAGCAGGCAGGACTCATCCGGCGACCTAGGGTAGCGATAGTCGCCCATGGAAACCGGGAAATCCAATGTAACGTTGCTGAAGTATGCTCCCGGAGCGTAGATCGCGCTCAGGCCGAGTTTCTGAAATGCTTGCCAGTTGCCGATTTGCACGTTCGTGTAGACCAGAGGAGCCTTCACACAGTAAGCGAGAGCTTCCTTTTGTTTGTCTGACATCTCCGGACATAAATAGGGAATGACCGTGTTGTAGCAAGCGAGCACGCAGTTCGCGCCGCGGACGCGGTGGGCCTGTCCGCCGCGAACGTAGGTTACTTCGACTTCCTTCGCGGTCTTTGGATCTGGATCTGGATTTGGATCTGGATCTCCGATGTGCCGGGCTCTCACCGCGGTACTGTTCAGGCGAATGCGAACTGTGGAGGAGGCATCATCCAGGCGAGCATAGTTTGCCCGGGCAGTGACGATGTCCTCCATGGTGTGGCCAGGAAGAGCACCGGGCACCAGGGAGCGCACCAGCATTCTGGCAATGGAAGCGTTGCCGTCTGGAAAATGGAAGATGTAGGGCTCATCCTGCTCAGGATTTTCTTCATGGCTCTTCGGGAGATTCATTCCCTTGAAGCCTGGAAATCCTTCTCCCGCGCAGTCATACGCCGAAACGGCATCAACTCCGACGGCATATATATCGTGGGTCGAGCTCTGGAACACTTTGACCACATCGGGATGGACCTTGACAGATTGCAGCAGGAAATCTTTGTAGCTGGTCTTGATCAGCTTGGCTTTTTTCTGCTTCGGAGTAAGGCCTGGCATGTAATCGACGCGGGCGTGCTGCAGACGGATGAGATCCTTGCGGGCGGCTTCTGCGATTGGCATCTGGGAGACATTCTCCAGTGTAAAGTCGACGCCGAAATAGTGGAGGCCCTTCTGGGGCACCAGGCGGTCTGTGCCAAATGTTTCTTTATCGAAGAAGACGGCTTCTTGCAGATGCATCGAGTCAAACAATTTTTGGTCGTAGTACTTGAAGAAGCGCCGCACGTCGATTCCCAGCTCTTGCAAAAGCCCGATCGCTTCCTTGCCGTAATTGCCCGGCGCCTCGATGGACTGGGTCCCACCGTATCCGAGCAGCAATCGTTTTCCTGCCTGGAATTCATTGCGCGTGGCGTGCCCGCCGAAATCATCATGATTGTCGAGGATTTGAATCTTGGCTTGTTTCCCAACCAACTTGCGGTAGAAGTAGGCCGCCGACAGACCGCTGATACCCGCGCCGACAACGACCAGATCGTACGACTCACCCTCATCCACGGACTCGGCCCAGGCTTTGTCCCTGCCATCGCGCAAGTCATGCGCAACTTCCCAAGAACCATCGTGACTGCCGCGGAGGCCAGTCTTTGCAGGCGGGTAATAACCAGGATCCTTCTCCGGAGCGAAGGGCAGAGCGAACGGGGATTGTGGCACGCCAAAGGCTTCCAGCCAGGTGGAATTTGCTGCAAGGAGGGAGGTTCCAACGGCGATGCTTATTCCATTCAGGAAATCGCGACGGGTGATCTCGTGCCCCATACCCAATTCACGATCTCGATCTTTGCCGTTCATTCGCATCCCTCCCACAAATTCAGCGCCTAGCGATTAGCCCATCCACGTTCCGCCAGACATTGTGCGCTCACTGGGTAACGGATGTCGATATCAAGGTCGAGGGCCCTGACACATGGCGAACTACGCAGTGTTGCGTCTGCCCGCGGAACAGCTCTGCGCAGCGGTGGCGAGAAATCCACGCGTAGCACGCAACGGCAAAAAAGCGATTGTTCCTGTGTGGTCGGCAACCCCTACCTTGGGATTATTAATGGGATGGTCCGCCGCCTTTACCCAGCGAGCAGCTGGGATGAGCATGAACGGAGGAGGCGTTCCATGGAGCTACACACGATCGGTATTGATCTCGGCAAGACAGTCTTTCATCTGGTAGGGCTTAACCCGTGCGGCGAGGTTGTGGTGCGCAAGAAGTTTTCGCGCAAACAACTGCTGCACTTC
>JBEKFN010000073.1:0-13167 GCA_050013295.1 Terriglobales bacterium | reverse complement strand
AAGACAAAATCAGAACTTCAAGACAAAATCAGAAACTTAGCCCGCTTGCGTGGCCACCCGGGTCAGCGACGTCGCCCCGAGAATCTTCTCAATCTTCTCGACCAGGGTTCGCTTCGAATACGGCTTCGGCAGAAAATACGTGTGCGAGCCGGGCACTTCCGTGTCATTTTCCGGATTGCTGTAACCCGACGTTACCAGGACCACAACTTCTGGTGAATGCTCGCGCAGATCCTGCCCCAACTGCTGTCCTGTCCTTCCCGGAAGGCCCATGTCCGTTATCACGAGATCGATTCCCCGCTTGTATTCTTCGTAAACCTTCATTGCGTCTTGCGCATCCTGGGCCGGCAGAACTTCAAAGCCTGCGCTTTCCAGAATGCTGCAAGTCGCCTCCCGCACAAAAGGTTCGTCCTCAACCAGTAGAATAGTGCGCCGGGGACGATTGTTCGCGTATGCGTATGGCAGAAGAGTCATAACAACCTCCAATTCACTTTGCTTACAAGGCCTCTTCAGCAATTGCACAGCCTCAACGCCTTCCTAAGGTCGGCGCGGTCCGCACCTAGGTCTCGGTGGTTCGAAATAGGTTCGGGATAGTGCGGGGAATCTACTTCGGCGCGGTAAGAATCGTCTGCTTCGGATCGAGCACGATCTTGAGCACGCCGTTCGGCGCGATCAGCCGAAACCCAGTCTGGCGGCCATCCGCCAGCACTTCGCCCAGAAAAACCAGGGCGTTGCCCGCCGTCGCGCCATAGACCGGAACCGCCGTCACCAGATCGTCGGGTACGTCCTTTTGAACGATCACGCCCGTAACCGTGGTCACGCCAGTTTTCTCCGTGATGTGAATTTCGCGCGCTTGCAGCTGCGGTATCGCCGTCCCTTCGATCCAACCTTGCAAAAACCAGTCCAGGTTGCGGCGATTCTCGTACCAAAGTGGGCGCGGCAGTTCCTCGGCGAAGACTTGCATCAGCTCCTGCGTGCTTATGCTCTTTCCCGCATACCGCTCCCTGATTTTCCGCAGCGCGCGGAAGAAGGGCTCATCTGAATTTGCGCCGGGATTCGCCCGCCCTTTCCGGGAACGGGATGCCGCTTCGGAATCGCGCAGCATGGAATCGCGCAGCATCGATCGCAGCATGTGAAACAGCCACGTGCCTCTTTCGTAGCTGATTGCCTCGTATCCTCCGGGAAAATGCGACGACTCCAGGCGCTGCCCCAGGGTCACCGGTCCGGCGTCGCGCAGCCACTCTCCATCTTTGTTCTTGCTCAGAAGATCGCGCCGGTACTTTTCCAGAACTCGCCGGAATTGCGCCGGGTTCTGTTGCTCCAGGATCATCAGCGCGGCATAGTTTGCCAGTCCTTCCGATATCCACTGATCGCGATAGCTCTTCCACAGCACCAGATCGCCCCACCACTGATGCGCCGTCTCGTGGACCAATACCTGGTTGTCGAGCTCGCGAGTCACCGGGTCCAGACGCAGATCCATCTGCTCCTGCGGACTGAGAAACGCAAAGCTTGACAGAAATACCAGCCCCGGCCATCCCTGGCTCAAATTCCCCGGCATCTGCGTCAGCGCCAGCGAAGCATAGGGGTACGGCCCAAACCATTGCGAGAAACTTCCAATTGCCTTGGCCGCTCTGTCCGCCACCGCCTGCACATCGCGCGCCGGCGACGGCGGCGGCGGAGTCATAACGATTGGTGGATTCGGTCTCGATATCCGCGGGCTAACATCGGGAATAGCCGGCCGCTCAATCACCTCGGCTGGCGCCTTCGGAAACGATTTCTCCACCCCCTTCGTGCCGTACGCCTCGACTAGAACGTTTCCAGCTCTCGCCTCGGCCCGAACGTACTTGCCCAGGTTGAACCCCGCCACTGGAATCGGCCGCTCTGAGGTCCACCGCGAAACCTTCTCCGCCCCTGCTTCCCGGTTCGTTTCCGCTTCGCCTTGGTCTTCTTCTCTGCCCGCACGCGATATCTGTTTTCCCGTCGCCACCAGCGTCCAGTTCGCTGGGTAATGAAACTCAATCTCGAACTGGGCCGGGTTCAAACCGAAATTCGGATACCAGGTGCCGCGCTCGCCTACATAGAGCAATCCATTCCCCGCCTCCGACAGGACTTCGCCGGCATAGGTAAAGCGCAGTTTCAATTCCTGCCCGTGCAAGAGCGGAGCGGGAAACACCACCGCCACCAGATCGTTGCCTTTTCGCCGCAACTCGGAGCCTTCAATCGCCGGGTTCTGGATGAAGTCCACCGCTCGCCCATCCGCCTTGACTGCATCAATCTTCAGATAACGCGACAACTCGAACAAAAGCGTCCTTTCCCCGCCGCTGCGAATTCGAAGCTTCACCTCCGTCGATGCTCGCAACATAGTTGGAGGCTGCACCGACGCCCGAATCCGGAAGCCCGTGATCGAGGCATCACCCGCCAGTGAAGACGTAGCTGCGCTGCCAGCTCCACTGGGCGCAAACGAAGTCCAGATATCGAAGAACAGGATGCCGTCTTTCACCCGCGGCTGCCCCGCCCACAACGGCTCGGCGCCGGCCGCATCCCAGACCACTTCGAACCCGCCCAGTTTCTTGCCCAGCAAATGCGCGTGCAGCAAGGGCGGAAATTTCCGAGCCAACGCGCTTCCAGCCTCGCTTCCACCCAGCGCCGGAAGAAAATGAGTGAAGTCCAGCAGCAAGCGCAGGGCATCAAACTCCGCCAGACTGCGGCTCGCATCGTTCCGTTCTTTTATGAATTCCGCGCTCTCGGGCGACGGCGAAAGAAAACGCTGCAAGAGCGCCGCCGTGTTGTCGTTGAAGCGCAGATATCCCGAGGTGAACTGCTCTTCGAGAATCGCCATCCCCGTGAACAGCGCCAGGGATCCGCGCTCCACCCGGTTCGGGGGACGCAGGCGTATCTCGCCCTCCCCTTCGAAGAACGCGCCCGTGATACGCCCGCAAATGTCTTCCGTAAACGCGAGCGTGCCGTCGTCCAAATCGAGATGGAGATTCGGCCGGTCAATGGAGGCGTCCCGAACGTGGTACACGCGTTGCGGGTCGAGTCCGACGGAACGAATGCGCGCATAAAGCGCGCTCGTCGTTTGCGGACAGTCGGGGTCCGGTTCCGCTGGCTGCGCCCATCCCGCAGCGGCTAGCAGCCACCATGCCAACCCGATCATGCACCACCGCCGCACCGACCCTGGCCTCATAAACGGGGTCGTCCCTCCGGGACTTGAATCATTTCTGCGTTGGTCCCAGCGCTGAAGCGCTGGGCTAAGCTGGTTCGCCCCTCCGGGGCTGATATGTACACCGCTCAGAGACTCGGGCCTTTTTTGGCTCAAAGACTCGGCGCCCTCTTCGGCTCGAAGACTCGGTACCCTCTTCGGCTCGAAGACTCGGTACCTCTTTCGGCCGCTGGGTTCCAGCACCTTGGTCACCTTACCGACCCTGCGCGCCGTTGTTAGAATCAGCCGAGTGCGAGCTCTTGTCCTCATTCTAGTGCTTCTGCCGGCGCTGCCCGCGCCCGCCGACGTCATCCATCTTAAGAATGGACGCGTTATCTGGGCCGACGAGGTCCGCGAGAATAAGGACCGCGTCGAGTATGACCTCGGCGAAGACACTTACGCTATCCCGAAATCCTCGGTCGAGCGCATAGAGGCGGGAGGCGTTGCGCCCGTGCACGCTGGTTCGGGAGCATCCGCCGGAACATCGACCGACGTCCCGGACATCACCCCACCCGCGCCCTCGTTCAACCACGAAGCCGACGTAGCCGAAAGAGTCATTCGCGACGGCAAAGTCGATAGCGATGCCCTCTCGAGCCTGGGACAAGCATCCAATCCCGAACTCGCTGCTACCGCCTATTTCCTGGCCGGCAAGCACGAATCCGATCACGGCAACTTCCCGCAGGCCAAGCGCTATTACGAATCCGCGCTCCGCTTCCAGCCGGACAACTCCACTTTGCTGATCTACTATGCCGCCACGCTGATGCGCACCGGCCATGCCGCGGAAGCTCTCGCCTACGCGCAACACGCCGCCAGCATTGCTCCCGACTCACCCGATGCCATCGCCATGCTGGGGTTCGTGCAATTCGCCAGCGACCATACGCCCGATGCCATTCGCTCCTGGAAGAAGTCGCTGGCCCTGCGTCCCGACGCCACCGTCAGCCAGTACCTGGCCCGAGCCACTCGGGAAACAACCGCCGAATCCGATTTTTCGCAGCGCGAAAGCAGCCACTTCAACCTCCACTTCGAAGGCAAGGACACCTCCGAGAGCTTTCGCCGCGACCTGCTCGCCACCCTCGACTCCGAATACGACGACGTGGCGCGCGATCTCGGCTACTCGCCCCACAACACCATCGCGGTTACGCTTTATACGCAGCAGGCGTTCTTCGACGTTACCCGAGCGCCTTCCTGGAGCGGCGCCATTAACGATGGCAAGCTGCGTATCCCGATCAGCGGCGTCCCGAGCGTCACGCCCGAGCTTGCCCGCGTCCTCAAACATGAACTGACTCACTCTTTCGTCTCTCAGATGTCGAGCAACCGCTGCCCTACCTGGCTGAACGAAGGCATCGCCCAGATCGAAGAGGGCAAGTCGTCCGCTTCCAATGGACGCCAGCTGGCTCAGCTCTTCGCCTCCGGAAATGAGATCCCCTTCAATGTGCTCGAAGGCAGTTTCATGAGCTTCTCCGCTCCCGAAGCCACCCTGGCCTACGCCGAATCTTTAGCCGCGACCGAATACATCCGCGACGCCTATGGCATGAGCGAAATCGCGCGCATCCTGGAACGCCTGTCGCAAGGCAGCTCCACCGAAGCCGCTTTGCGCGCTACCGTCCACTCCGATTACCGTCAACTCCGCGACGAAATGACGAGCAAGCTAAAAGGAAGATACGGCGACTAAGTGTGTGTGGCGCGGACGCCCTCGTTCCGCGTGCCGCGATCTCCCAGCAGCCCAACCCGAAGAGGGGAAGAACAACGGCAAACAGCCAAGACGCGCCCTCAGCGGCTAAACAGATTGCTGAAAAACTCGGTTTCGGCGCGCAGCCCCTAAAGGGGCAGCTCAATTCAAAGAACTTACGGCATCGCTGAAGCGCGATGCCCCGATACGAAACTTGAGTTTTTCAGCAATCTGTAAAGCCGAATTCAAAACAATGCAGTCACCGCAGCGGTAAACCGCTGCGCCACCCAAAAGCAAGGGCAGCGCCGGTTTCTTCCGCAAGTTGTTCTAGCACTTCCTGCTCATTGCCTCGTCCCGAAGGTTTGTGCTAATTTCGCCCCTCATGTCGCTCCTTTCAAAACTCGGGTTCGGCTCAAAGACGGAGGAAGCTTCTGAAATCGTCCAGGCGGAAACCCCCGCGCTCCAGAGCGCTAACCTGGCGGTCGCCTATTTCTCCTCGCGCGCCGGAGGCGACCTTCACGATTTCCTGCGGGTGGGCCCGCAACGTTTCCTTTTCGGATTGCTCGACGTCGCCGGCAAGCGCGAAACCAGCGGCCCCGTGCTGCAAGCCGCGCAGGCTTGTTTCCGCTCGTCGGGCGAGCAACTCTTCGCGACCACTGAACTGAACGAATCGGACGCGATGATCGAACTGTCGCGCCGTCTGAATCTCGAGATTATGCGGGCGGCCGGAGGCGTGCGCAGTTGCCCGGCCTTCGCCGGCTGCTACAACGAGGAACTGGGGACGGTTTGCTACGTGAATGCCGGCCACACTCCCGGCCTGCTGCGCGATGACGCAAGCGTCATCGAACTGCCGGCAACCGGCCTGCCGCTCGGGCTGTTCTCGCTGGCCCCGACCGACGCGCGCATAGTGGGCCTGGGACCAAAGGGTTCGCTGGCGGTGGTCTCCCGCGGAGTGGTGGAGGCGGAGTCGAAGAACGTCGAATTTGGTCTGGACGGAGTAAAGAGCGTAATGCAGGCGGGACCTTCTTCGGCCAGAGATCTTTCCCGGAACATCCTCCAGGGCGTGCAGGACTTCATGCACATGGCTCCGAAGCACAACGACGTGACCGCACTGACGCTGACACGAGCAGCTTAGCCAACCATCCCGCTGGTAGTGGCTCAATCGCTGTTAGACTAGCGGCGTATGACTAAGAAACAAACCCTATCGTGGACAATGGCCCTAGCCCTACTTACGCTTGTTGGGCTGTTTAGCCTTTATTGGCTGCTTTTTAGTATCTGGATGACGGCATATCCGTTCGCAAGCCCTGACGTTTGGCGAGTTCGTGTTTATCTCTGGCTGCTAGCGACCGTCCTTTTTGGTGTGCTCTGGTGCTGTGTAGTAGTTTGGCTAGTTCGTAAGAGAAGAGATTCAAATTGAGCCACTACCAACCCGCCTGCTCCATTGGCCTCCATGCCCCTCGCGGCGTAAAATAGAAAAACAAATTCCTCGGGTGCTCCCCAGGTTTCGATAGAACGTTTCGAGAGAACGTTGCAGAGAGAACGATTCAGAGAGCTCTAATGAAGAAGACCAGACTTGCCTTACTGTTCGCTGTTGGCTACGCGCTGTTGCTCGCCTCGCTTTCGCCGGCCGATACCGTGGTCGAAGAGATTGTCGCCCGGGTAAACAACGAAATCGTTACGCGCACGGAATACATCCGCAGCCGCGATCAGCTCAAGCAGGAAATTCAGCAGCAGGACCCGGCCAACGCCGACCGCATTTTCTCCGAAAAGCAACGCGACGTGCTGCGCGATCTGATTGACCAGCAACTCCTGCTGCAAAAAGGCAAAGACCTGGGCATCACCGGCGACACTGAGCTCATCAAGCGTCTCGATGAAATGCGCAAGCAGATGAACCTCGAAACCATGGAAGATCTGGAGAAAGCGGCGGAGGCGCAAGGAGCTTCGTATGAGGACTTCAAGCAGACCATGCGCAACCAGATCATCACGCAGCGCGTGATTGGGCAGGAAGTGGGTTCGAAACTGGCCATGAACAAGGACGACGAGAAGAAATTCTATGAGCAGCACCGCGCGGAGATGGAGCACCCCGAGCAGGTTCGCCTGAGCGAAATTCTGATTGCGCCCAAAACGCCGGCCAAACCCGCTGCCAGCCGAGACGCGAAGCCCGAGCCGCAATCGGAGGCGGAGACGGAGGCAGGGCTGGCCGCCGCCAAGGCCAAAGCGGAGGATCTGCTCGACCAGATTCACAAGGGCGCAAAGTTTGAAGACCTGGCGAAAAAGTACTCCGACGGACCGTCGGCGAAAGAGGGCGGCGACCTCAGTTATTTCAAGCGCGGCACAATGCCGAAAGAACTGGACGATAAGGTCTTCGCGTTGAAGGCCGGTGAAGTGTCGGATGTGATTCGCACCAAGCAGGGTTACGTGATCCTGCTGGCGGCCGAGCATCAGATGGCGGGCATTCCCTCCCTGAAGGAAGCGGAGCCGCGCATTCAGGATGCGTTGTACATGCAGAAACTGCAGCCCGCACTTCGCGCCTATCTGACCACGCTGCGCGAACAAGCCTATATCGACTACAAAACCGGTTATGTCGACACGGGCGCGAGCACAAAGCAAACCAAGCCGGTCGAGACCGCGGACAAAGAAGCCGGCGCGAAGAAGCTGAAAAAGAAGAAGAAGCTGGGCGTGTTTTAGGCTAGAACTGGTCTCATAACTGGCTTCGGGCAGGTGGTTAGGAAGGGCACGACTTCACAGGGCTGCGGAGGAACTCAGGTTTCGCTCATGAAAGAGTTTTTTATCTCCGAATGTTGCCAACAGGAAAACAAGGTCGTCACCTCCAGCTTCGTGGTGGCGTCGAAGCAGGTGAAGGCAAAAAAAAATGGCGAGCCTTACCTGGCGTTGACCCTGGCCGATCGCACGGGCCAGATCGAAGCCAAAATGTGGGACAACGTCGAAGAATTCATCCTCGCCTTCGAGCAGGACGATTTTCTCAAGATCAAGGGGCTCATCAATAAGTACAAGAATCGTTTTCAGCTCACCATTCACAAGCTGCGCCGCATGGAAGAAGCTGAGATCGACTTCACCGACTACCTGCCCAAGACCACCAAGGACATCGGCGAACTCTGGCGAACGCTGACGGAGTTCGTGGCCACGTTCCAGAATCCGCACCTCAAGTCGCTGGTGGAACTATTCATGGCGGACGCGGAAATTGCCGAACGTTACCGCAATGCTCCCGCAGCCAAGACCCTTCATCATGCCTACATCGGCGGATTGCTCGATCACGTGGTGTCGCTGTTCCGCTCCTGCGATCTCATGTGCCAGAACTATCCTCAAGTCAATCGCGACCTGCTGTTAACGGGAGCGTTTCTGCATGACATCGGCAAGGTCCAGGAACTGACCTACAACCGCGCGTTCTCCTACACCACACGCGGCCAGTTGCTGGGGCACATGATCATCGAGTTGGAGATGCTGCAGGCCAAGCTCGCCAAGCTGCCCGACTTTCCCGCGGAACTGAAAACTCTGCTCGAACATATGATCATCAGCCATCACGGGCAATACGACTTCGGATCGCCCAAGCTGCCGATGTTTCCCGAGGCGCTCATGCTGCACTATCTCGACGATCTGGATTCCAAGATGGAAGCGATGCGCGCCCACTTCGAGCGAGAATCGGAACTCGAAGGACCGTGGACCAGTTATAACGCGTCGCTGGGGCGCCCGCTGTTCGATTCGCGGAAATTCATGGAAGGCGAGAAAGCCTCGGCGGCGAAAACCGGTGCGGATGATTCCGGCGCGCCGCCGGTCACGCCCGAACCAGCGGAGCACCCAACTTCCGCAACGCCAGTGCTTGACCTGTTTAGCGAACAGAAAACGTAAAACCTGGAGTCCGCCACGGACGTCGAATCGTGACGTCGTATTGTCTGGTTGCGTTGCCTATGGATTTCTCACGCTTCACCACCATTAGCTTTGACTGCTACGGCACGTTGATTGACTGGGAGTCGGGGATTTTGCCCACCCTGCGGACCGTGCTCGCGAATCATGGTCAAAGTCTGCACGACACCGACATTCTCGAACTCTATGGGGAATTTGAGGCGCAGGCGGAAAGCGGCCCGTACCAAAGCTACCGGGATGTGCTGCAATCGGTGGTGCAGGGGTTTGCCGATCGCTTCCATTTCGAGGCTAGTTCCGCCGAAATCCGCTCGCTGCACGAATCGGTCCGGGCGTGGCCGCCTTTTTCGGATACAGTGCCGGCGCTGCGCGAGCTTGAGAAGTGCTACCGGCTCGTCGTAATTTCAAACATCGACGACGATCTATTTGCCGAAACGCGGAAGCATCTGGAGGTGGAATTCGATGGCGTGGTCACGGCGGAACAGGCGAGAAGCTACAAACCTTCCGTCAATAATTTCCAGATAGCCTTACGCAGGTTTGCGATTTCTCCGGATCGGCTGCTGCACGCCGCGCAGAGCGTCTATCACGACGTGGCGCCGGCGCGGTCGTTGGGCATCTCGACGGCGTGGGTGAACCGGAAGTCGGCGCGTCCCGGGATTGGCGCGGTGCGAGCCTCCGCGCTTCCAGACTCAGAGAAGCGAGCGGACCTGGAGGTTCCCGATCTTGCCGGCCTTGCCGCAGCAGTTTTGAAAGGTGCGCGAGACTGACGCTTTTACATCGGGATTGGCAGCGGAAGGATCTTCTTCTGTATGGCGACCGTGACCAGTTCTGCTTTGTTGTGAATGTTGAGTTTGCGCATCAAGTTGAACTTATGCGCTTCCACCGTCTTGGCGCTGACTCCGAGAACCGCCGCCGCTTTCTTCACGGTGTTGCCCTCGGCAAGCAACTTCATCACTTCGCGCTCGCGTAGAGTTAGAGTACTTCTCCGCAGCGGCACCTGCACGGCCTGGCTCCGCAGGGTCGCCTCGTCTCTCAATTTGGCCTGGATCTGCGGACTCAATGACTGTTCGCCGCGATGCACTTCGCGGAGCGCGCTCAACAAAAGCGGCCCGGGAGTATCTTTCAGCAGATACCCGCTGGCGCCCGAGCGCAGAGCTTGGTGCACGTACTCCTGATCCTCATGCATGGTCAGATACACGATGCGGGTGTGTTTGCAGTGTTCTTCGATGAGGCGTCCGGCTTCGAACGACGACATGCCCGGCATGCTGATATCGAGCAGCACCAGGTCGGGGCGGTGCTTCAGGACCAGCGTGAGCGCCCCGGCGGCATCGCCCGCTTCGCCCACAACGGCGAAGTCGGGAGCGTCTTCCAGCAGGCGGCGCACACCGTAGCGAAGCATCTCGTGATCGTCGGCGATCACACAGCGGATGCGCTCAGCAACCTCCGCAGGTAATGAACCAGCCTTGGTGGTCAACATGAAAAAAATCCTCGCGGAACCCTAACCTAGTGGACGCGATGAGTATGGAACCTGGGTCGTCCGGCAATTACCGGCGTAAGGGATCAGTTTCGCATATGGGACGCCTTCGCCGCAAAAAAGGTTGGCGAAAAATCAACCAGAGCTGAACTTTTCTGATTCATTTACAATGCCTCTTCCACATGCTGCGCTACTTCACTTCCGGAGAATCGCACGGCGAGGCGCTGGTTGCATTCCTTTCGGGACTGCCTGCCGGGCTGGCGGTGGATCAGGCATTTGTGGACCGCGAACTGTGGCGGCGCCAGCAGGGCTTTGGACGCGGCGGGCGCATGAAGATCGAAACTGACCGCGCGCACTTTCTTTCGGGCGTGCATCACGGCAAGACGATCGGCTCGCCGATCGCGGTGATGCTTGAGAATCGCGACTGGCAAAATTGGAAAGAATCGCTGCCGGTGGAAACGGGTGATCCGGCAAAGCACAAGCGCGTGGCGTCGCCGCGCCCGGGGCATGCCGATCTTGCGGGAGCTTTGAAGTACGATTTCACCGAAGCGCGCTATGTTTTGGAGCGCGCCTCGGCCAGAGAATCGGCGGCACGGGTTGCGATTGGCGCGCTCGCCAAACTGCTGCTGCGCGAATTGGGCGTGGAAGTCTTGAGTCACGTGATTGCGGTGGGCGCGGCTTCGATTGCGGATCGGGAAATTGCCTGGGAGCAAATCGAGCCACTGTCGCGCAAGAACGAGGTGTTGCTTTCGTGCGCCGACCCCGATGCCGAACTGCGCATGAAGGAAGAAGTTGATAAAGTTCTGCGCACGGGAGATTCTGTCGGTGGAGTATTCGAGGTGGTGGCCCACAATGTTCCGCCCGGCTTGGGCAGCTACGTGCAATGGGACGAGCGGCTGGATGCGCTGTTGGCCGCGGCAGTCATGTCGCTGCAGGCCGTAAAGGCGGTTGAGATTGGAAGCGGGATTCAGGCAGCGCATTCGCCGGGGTCGGCCGTGCACGATGAAATCGGTTATCAGAGCGGTACGGGATTCGCCAGCTTCACGCGCACGCGCAACAATGCCGGAGGTTTGGAGGGCGGCGTCTCGAATGGGCAGGAGATCCGGGTCCGCGGTTATCTGAAACCGATCTCCACGCTGCGGCGTCCGTTGCAGTCGGTGGATTTCGCGACGCGCGAGCCCGTGAAAGCGGCGTACGAGCGCTCGGATGTATGCGTGGTACCCGCCGCCGGCGTTGCCGCCGAGGCCATGGTCGCGCTTACCTTGGCGCGCTGCGCGCTCGAGAAATTCGGGGGCGACTCGATGAAGGAAACGAAACGAAATTTTCAAGGTTATCTGGAACAGCTGAAGAACTATTAATCCAAAAATGATTTACCCAATTGTGAAATTTGGCGATCCGATCCTGGAGAAAACTGCCGCGGAGGTGACCAGCTTTGACGACGCGCTCAAGAAGCTGGTGGAAGATATGTTTGAGTCGATGTACGCGGCTCGCGGCGTCGGCCTGGCGGCTCCGCAGATCGGCATTTCGAAACGACTCGCCGTCGTGGATGTGACCTTCAAGGAAGACCCCGGCGCCAAGCTGGTGCTGATCAATCCGGTAATCATTAACAAAGAGGGCCGGCAGCGAAGCAGTGAAGGCTGCCTGAGCCTCCCCGAATTTCGCGAAGATGTCACGCGCGCCAAGACAGTGACGATACGCGCGCAGGACTTGAGCGGCAAGTTGTTCGAGCACACCGGAGAAGAGCTGCTGGCGCGGGCCTTCCTGCATGAGACCGATCACTTGAACGGCAAGTTATACATCTCACACATCAGCGCATTGAAGCGCGACCTGATCAAGCGCAAGATCAAGAAACTGGTGAAGGCGGGAGAGTGGTAAGGGACCCTTCTTCATGAATTGTCATCCCTCGCGAAGCGAGGGATCTGCCTTTCGCCGCGCAATGCAGATCCCTCGCCTCGCTCGGGATGACAAAGGCATGAACGCAATTGTGACCGCACGTCTATGATTCTGGTTTTCTGTGGCACTCCTAGATTCGCCGTCCCGATCCTGGAGAGATTGGTCGAGGCTGGTCATTCCGTGGCGCTGGTGGTGACGCAACCCGATCGGCCTCGCGGGCGCGGAATGGAACTGGCAGTTTCTCCGGTGAAAGATGCGGCAATGCGCTTGGGCATTGCCGTTGTGCAACCCGTCACCATCAAGAACAACGCCGAATTCCGCGAGCAGCTTGCTGCGGTTGCCCCTGACGTAGGGACGGACGAATGCGTCCGTCCCTACGCGATCATTGATGCGATCATTGTCGTCGGCTATGGGCGCATCATTCCGCAGTGGATGATTGATCTTCCCCGGCTCGGAAATTTGAATCTGCATGCGTCTCTGCTGCCAAAGTATCGCGGCGCGGCGCCGATCCAGTGGGCGATCGCCAACGGTGAATCTGTCACCGGAGTTACCACCATGCGAATCGACGCAGGGCTCGACACCGGTGACATACTCATGCAGCGCGAAATTTCGATTGCTGCGGAAGATACGACCGAGACGTTAGGGCCGAAGCTGGCGTCGATCGGTGCGGATTTGATGGTTGAGACCCTGCGCGGACTCGACACGGGCCAAGTTCGCCCGACTCCGCAGGATCATTCGCAAGCCACGCTCGCTCCGATTCTGAAAAAAGAAGATGGCCGCATGGACTTTGCTCGCAATGCAAGCGATCTCTTCAACCGCCTGCGCGGGTTTCAGCCGTGGCCTGGGGCGTTCACGACTTTTAAGGGTAAGACGCTGCAAGTGCACCGCGCTCAACCTTTGCAACATGCGGTTAAGTTGACTCCGGGAGATGTCGCAGTGGAGGGAATGCGCCTGTTCGTTGGCTGTGGCAAGAACAAGGACGAAGACAAAGACACTGACACGGCGCTGGAGCTGATCGAAATTCAACTCGAGGGCAAGCGCCGCATGACCGCG
>JBEKFN010000072.1:0-13223 GCA_050013295.1 Terriglobales bacterium | reverse complement strand
TCTCAGTCCCGAACGGCCAATCCCGTTGGCCGGTTTTGAAGTGATAACTGTTGGCCGCTTTTGAAGTGATCACTGAGGGTATCCACACGGTCTATCGCCTATTTATGCTTCCTTTTTTGCTTTAGTATTGGCGCTGGATATGCAGGATGTGCGCCGACATGGATGTCAATAACGTCTGGGCCGGGGTCAGGCGACAAGCTAGCTTGCATGCCTACCTTGATGTGGTCTGACAGCACGTCATTAAGTATGGATTGCAGGGCTTCTGCTGCTTCAGCGGTGCGCGGAGTTGTATGGCTTGAAACATCAGCAGTCAACATTGCCGATCCGCAATCGTTGTTGATATATGGAAATGGAACATTAGGAGTGAGAGGTTGTCCTGATACAACATTCCATCCAGTGTCGTGTAGCTGCCTAAAAACAGCCTGTATCGTCCTTCCTACCTCTGACGCAAAAGCATCCCCACCCTCCGGCATATCGAGGTCTGGTTTACAGGTTGAAAACCTAAATTTTTGCCCCGCGAACCTTTTTAGGGGCTTAAATGGTTTCCTGCTTTCTAAGAGAAGTAGGTCTCTTGGTCCGAGCCAAATTAACCGTCTAACCTCTGCTTTCAGAATATCTGCCTGCTGTCCTATGATGGCTGCTGACTCCTTTGCTGATTTTGCAGATGTAGCAGCATCGCCTGCTTCTTCCGTTATCACTGCAAGCAGTTGGTCGCTCTTTGCCCTAAGTTCGCTCGTCTTTGATCGTAATTGGCTATTGATTGATGCAACTTCACCAGTTGCTCTTGCCTCACCAAACACACCGCCTAACACGACAAGGGTTGCCAATATATCAAACCAAAATCTCCACGATGGCGGTCTATCCGGTGGACGGAGAATGCCACGTCGCCAATCCTGCAAGCCTTCCCGATGCTCGGAAACTATGACAACGATTTCTCCGGCAATTCCAATGCCGACTGCAACCGCACAAAGCCAGCCAAAGGTTTCCCAATTGCCAGCCGAACCCTCAGTGGCTCTGAGGGAGCTTTCCAATGCAGAAATGGAACTTTCCAAGGCTGATATGCAGCTCTCGAAAGAAGAGGAATCTGCGGGACAGATCGAAGGCAGATTGGCTAGATGTTGGATCATCACATCCATTTCTCTTTTATGTCTTTCGGGTTTGCTAATAGTAGCATTAGGGCTCAATACAATCTATAAAAAATACATAAACCGGCGATAAATAGCTTGACATGTGCCGTTATATCGCCTATTATTAGGCAAGGTCAAACGGCAATGAATCAGCTAAAAACGTCAAAACGGACACAGATCATAGCGGCGCTGGTAGAGGGAAACTCCATTAACGCGACGTGCCGAATGCTTGGAGTTGGCAAACATACCGTGTTACGACTATTGGAAGATGCCGGATGCGCCTGTGCTGCCTATCACGATGCAATGGTGCGTGGCCTAGAAGTGAAGCGCATTCAATGCGACGAAATCTGGGCATTCGTGCTCGGCAAAGACAAGAATCTCACCCAAGAGCAAGTAGAGGCTGGATTTGGCAGTGTTTGGACATGGACTGCAATCGACGCTGATTCAAAGCTAATCGTCTCCTACATGCTTGGAGATCGGGGCGCGGAGACGGCGCAAGCCTTCATGCAAGATGTTGCTTCGCGCATCGCAAACCGGATTCAGTTAACGACCGATGGACACCGCGTATACGCCGAGGCAGTCGAAGATGCGTTCGGCTCTGAGATCGACTATGCGATGCTGGTTAAAATCTATGGCGCATCGAATGAAGGCGAATCGCGTTATAGTCCAGCAACGTGCATCGGATGCCGGACGGGAGTGTTGAGTGGAAAGCCCGATCCGAAATACATCAGCACTAGCTACGTCGAACGGCAGAACCTTTCGATGCGAATGGGAATGCGGAGATTCACGCGGCTCACGAACGGCCACAGCAAGAAGATTGAAAACCACGGCCATCAGGTCGCGCTGTACTTCTTTCACTACAACTTTTGCCGTGTACATTCTACGCTGCGCGTGACTCCCGCGATGGAAGCCGGTTTAAGTGACCACGTTTGGACGCTGGACGAATTGTGCGCTTTACTGCCTCAGCGCAAACCGAATGGGAAGATTGATAAAGAACTGGTACTCAAGGCGCTGGCTCGCGCCAACTGAGAGGATTTATGGCGAAAGCAAACCATGTTGAAATTCCGTACCTAGACCCAAGCGTGCAGCATGTCGGTATCAGCCGTCTACGGGCGCTGAACGTGACGCAGCTTCGGGAACTCGACAAGACGCTAGTGATTCAGGACAACGATAAGCCGCTCGCGGTGCTTTTGAAGTATGAGCACTTTCTAGCGATGCAAGAGAAGATATTGAAGGCTGAGGGGCAATGAAACGACTATTTGCGTTCGGTAGCTTCGCGCACGATCCGCAGGGCGTTCTGGCTGCTGTCCAGAGGCTTGCAATCGTGGGCATCGAACTCCGTTTGAATCTCGCTGTCTGTACCACGAAATTGCGAGCTACAACGCTCGCAGACGGCGAGAGTGGGATTCTGTTTGACGATCCGCAATTTGCGTTTTGCCATGAGTACAGTCTAGCGCCGAATGCCTGTGCAAATGAAACGGCACCAGTACCCGAATTTCGAGCTTTTTTCCCGTTCCTTGTGTTACACTGTAATTGCTAAGTTTGACTCACAAGCAGTTGCAGGTCGGTACCGCGCCAACCAGCGTCAACCCCCTCTACAGCAGCGAATCTTCTCAGCACATTTCAACAAACAAGGAAAAGGAACATCAATGGCAGAACAAGGAACAGTGAAGTGGTTTAACGACGCCAAAGGCTATGGTTTCATCAGCCGTCAAAATGGCGAAGACGTTTTCGTGCATTTCTCCGCTATTCAAGCAGGCGGCTTCAAGAGCCTGCAAGAAGGCCAAACCGTGCAGTTCGACGTGACCAAAGGCCCTAAGGGCTGGCAAGCGGAGAACGTTACCGCTGTCTAGGTAGCGACAACGATCTCTAAGTAAAAACTAAGTGCCCGGGATTCGAAAGAATCCCGGGCATTTTTGCATCTGGATGGAACTGATCTTATCTATTCGCGCGCACTGAAGCACCCGCAGTCGAAGAAGACGCACCCGTCTTGGGCGACGATTGCAGTCCTTTATCCCATACCCCTTCGTCGCCTCCGGTCTCCTCGGCAAAGCGAGCCATGGCGCGGGCCCACGCCTCCACTGCCGTGCCTCCGGCCCCGGGGCCTCGATTCGGTACGTCACTTTGCGAACCTGGGGCAGCTTTGAGAGTGACAATGATTTGCTGGAGGGGGTCTTGATCGCTTGTGCCACCCAGAATCGCGTAATTGAGATGCATTCCTTCGAACAGCGCGGCGATGGCTTGCACCGGAGGCTGAGGATCGAGTTGCACGCTGACTCGTTCCTCCAGAACCGGAGCCTCGATGACCGCGCCGGTAGACTCGCCGATCCTTTCCAGGATGTCTCCTAGAGGCACGTCCTCCGCCGTGAGGGCAAGCCGGCCGTCCTGGTACATAGCGATGGCGGACGGAGTCGGCTGGAGCTCATCGACGAGCGTTGCTGAGACCACGGCAGCGGACATGGCCGGCTGCTTCTTGGAAATGCGGCGCCCGTGGCGCGCCTGCCGACGCAGCGGATGAGGAGAGGACGCTTGCCGGCCTGCGGCCGCACTGGCGGCCGGCCGAGTCTTGGAAACGCGGCGAGCGTGGTGCGCTCGCTGACGGTGCCGATGTGAAGGGGACGGTTGTCGGCCCACCGCCGTGATGCTGACCGCACACACCAGAAACGCAACCGCCAGCGCAGTCCTCAATTTATCCACCAGAATTTATCCACCGGTGCCCGAATGCTGATGCTGCTTTTCAGGCCTGGGCGCCGCATCCAGCACCACGATCGGCCCCTTCTTCGTGTCCTTGGCAATAATGCGCGCTACGCCCGCATCGTCAAACTCAATGTGAATCTTGAAGATCCCAGCGGCATCGTGGCCCACATATTCCCAAAACTCCTGGTAATCCATGGGACTGCAGTCTCCGTAATTTGTCATCCGGTACGGTGGTCCCAACAGTTCCTTGATCTGCTCTCTGGTCGAGTGTCCCGCTTTGATCTTGGCGACGTTCATAAGATTGACGTCGCCCGTAGCAGTGCTTGCCTGAGGAGTCTCCGCCGCCGCTGTGAACGAACAGAGCAGCGCCGAAATAATTGCTAACCACCGCGCTCGAATTCTCATGATTCAACCTCTTTCGCGTTTGCAGCCGCAAGAACAAGAACATTATGCAAGAACATTATGAATGAACGGCGAACGGCCTTAAGGAGCGGCGCCGGCGGATCCCTTACCGTGATCCGCCGGCGCCCCACCAAGAATTAGTCGGTGCCGTTCACAGCTTTGAGTGCATCTCCCGTAAGTTTCAGGATGTGCATGCCCGTCCCCGCCCGATCGGCAATATAAATATAACCCCGATCGTCGAGCTCCACGTTGTTGGTTTGGATTGCATTCACCATGTGGTTGTCCCTGCCCGCGTTGGCAAAAGTGCAGCCCGGTCCCGGCGAAGGACCGCCCTTCGGCCCACAGCCCGTGTCGTTAGGAGCGGGAACGAAGTAAGCGATTGGCCGGGCGTGATCCGGATTGCGAATATCGAAAACCCGCAATCCGCCCGCAAACCAAGCCGCAATCGCCAATTTGCCGTAATACCTCGGATAGAACAGCTCGGTGGGACTGTGGCCGCCGAAACGTCCGCCCTGATTGCAGAAGCTATTCGGCTGGGGAATCGGATCCTGCGGGGTAAGGTTCACAGGATAGACACCTGCGTACTCGTCCCCCGCAAGGCCGTTGGACACCCAGTTGAACGTCACCCCGTCAAAGCCGTTGGCCACGTCCAAATACGTGAGAGCCGGGTCTTTGGGATTGACCGAAATCTGCCTTGGATGCACCTCGTCGGTCATGTCATACAGCCACAATGCATGGGGTGCGGTTCCGGCCGTGCACTCGTTCCCCCCTTCTTCGGAAGACACCAGCATTATGTTACGAGGCTTTCCGTTCTCCTCCCCAAAGATCGGGAAAGAAGTGTGTCCGCCTTGCAGCGCTAATCCCGGCAGAGTGAAAAAACCCTTCTGCGGCGCCAGCATTTCAGCTTGGGTGGGACTCACGGCGCACCCCGCCCTGACCGCGCATCCATTCAGCAACTTTTCCCGGTCGAGTATCTGGAGAACACCGCTCGCGCCTACTCCATAGGCCATATAGACACGGTTTTTCTCCACTCCGGCCGATATCGGTCCATGGACTCCCGATGGCGGTGTGTTCGGCCCTTCCTGTACGTATCCCGGGGCTGCGGGATTTGCCGTAGGCTGCTGCCCAACCAGTCCGAAGTCTCGTATGTACTCCGGATTTGCCGGATCATGCAGATTGTAGATTTTCAGGTGCTGGGTCGAGCCGGTGTGCTGCCAACCCTGCGTCGGATCGTTTGCCACCAGGTACGCTATGCCCGTGTCGCACTCCCAATAGCTCTTGTGCGTATTGCTGAGCAAGCCGGCGACGGTGACCAGAAATTGAGGGCTCCTCGGGTCTGTGACGTCGTAGATTTCGTGCGACTCTATGGGCGTCGCCAGTCCGGATGAGTTCCCGTGAGATCGCAGCAAGTACCACCGGCCATGCTTGCGTGCTTTTTCTTCTGCCGAAGTTGAGGGCAGCATATCCCCGCCGCACACATGCACCATTTGCGATCCGGCAGCGTCGATTGAGCCCGTAGGCCCTGGAATATGAAAAAGATAGATCGGATGCGCGGGGTTGGTCACATCCAGGATCGAGGTTCCGCTCGGTTCGACCAGTCCGTTCAACCGATCAATGCCAACCGTGGCGTGGTGGCCCATGTAAGCGATGTAGCGGTCGCCTTGGTGCACGACCAGCGGCTGATACGTGGATCGCCCGTCCAGCGTGTCATAGCCCACCAGTTCCGTGTTCCAGGCCGACTGCGCTACTCGGCCCGTTCCATCGTTCAATAGTGATACCGCCGGAGGCGTCAACTGCGGCCTTATCACACGATCGAAGTGCGCGGTTGGGACGTGTCGCCCGTAGGGCGGATAATCCTGCGCGATCGCGTACGACACTACGCACCCAATGAGCACCAGAAGCAGAAGCAGGTTTTTCGAGACAGCGGCCTTGGCGGGACGCAAGGATGCAAATCTGGGCATACTACCTCCTAGGGGACTGCGAATTGAGTTCGGCGGTTGTTCCTCCGGTAGCTTACGCACCTTCGACCAAGTGATGTGGAATCGCCGGGCAGTATTGGAAGCCCATTAAGTTTTTTGGGTACTCCCCACAGAAAAAACGCATAAGCTGCGGTGAGTGAGATATCACGATAGTCGTAATCGTGTCAAGAACATTCCTGGGCGGGGTAGCCCGGACTTCGCGTCCATCCCAATCTGAAGGGTGGCCCGTCCAAGCTTCGCTTGGGCGGGGCCTTTGACTTTTTTCACTACTCCGGGAGGCCCCGCCCACCAAATAATGACTTCTGTAAGAATTACAGAGTAATAAGTACCCGCGAGTGCCCATTTAACCACACTCGACCCTGAGCATTATCAATGATTTACAACCACCCCGAGCGCGATAATTGTGACTGCGGATCACGTCCGGCCCCGCTTATACGTATGTTTATGTACGTACATTATTACCTGCACAAGTGTTCCACGTGGAACATTGTACGTACAACTGAGGCTTGGCGGGTGGCCCAGGCTTTTGATCTCGCTGGCACAGCTGATGGCTGATGGCTGACGGCTTTCTTGCTACACTTTCAATTCATGCCCGTCGTCACCTACCTCGAAGCCATCCGCCAGGGAATCTGGGAGGAGATGGAGCGCGACCCGACCGTCTTTTGCCTGGGTGAGGATATCGGCATTTACGGCGGCGCTTTCAAAGTTACCGACGGCTTCATCGAGCGCTTTGGCCCGGAACGGGTGATTGATACTCCGATTGCGGAGTCGGCCATCATGGGCGCTGCTTTCGGCGCTGCGCTTACCGGGTTGCGCCCCGTGGCCGAGTTTCAGTTCATGGACTTCATCGGCTGCGCCTTCAATCAGATCGTCAACATGGCCGCTAAGGCGCACTACCGTTGGGGGGCGCCGGCTCCGCTGGTGCTGCGTGGTCCGAGCGGCGGGAACGTGCATGGCGGGCCGTTTCACTCGCAGAATCCGGAGATGTGGTTCGTGCACGCGCCTGGGCTGAAGGTTGTTTGCCCGGCTACGGCTTATGATGCCAAGGGACTTATTAAGTCGGCGATCCGCGACCATAATCCGGTGATTTTTTTCGAGCACAAGTATCTTTACCGCAGAATCAAAGAAGACATTCCGAGCGACGACTACGTGGTTCCGCTTGGCAAGGCGCGGGTGGCGCGCGAGGGGCATCATCTCAGCGTGATCACCTACGCCGCCATGCTGTATACCGCGCTTGAAGCGGCGGAAATTCTGAGTAAAGAAGGCATCGAAATCGAAATCCTCGACCTGCGCACGGTCTCGCCGCTTGATCGCGCGGCGATTACGGCCTCCGTGAGGAAGACTAACAAAGTCATCATTCTCCACGAACACGCGCGCACCGGGGGACTGGCAGGAGAAATTTCCGCGATCATCAACGAAGAAGCGTTCGACGATCTCGATGGCCCGATTGTCCGGCTGACTTCGCTCGACACGCCGGTTCCTTTTTCTCCTCCGCTCGAGGAGTTTTTCCTACCCAAAGTGTCCGATCTGGTCCGTGAGGCTCGCCGGCTGCGGGCTTATTGACCTCTGCTCGCTCAGCCCGCGAGTCAACTCTACGAGCCGCGAGTGATTTTGCTGCACTTACGGCGCGGCTGAAGCCGCGCCCCTTCAAAACAAGATCAAAATCCGAGTTTTTCCGCAAGCTGTGAAGCGCTGGGCTAAATTCGGACGCCCCTCCGGGGCTGGATTCTCGGACGCTGCGCTTGCGTTATATAATGGCTACCTCAGCGGCGCTTGTTGTCTCCAGGATTCAATCCGCGCCGTGAATTAGCCGACATCCTTTTCTCGCAATCGGAAGGGTGGATGGAAATGTCGATTGCTGGAAAACGCCCGACGGCACACCAGTCGATCAGCCCAGGGACCAGAAAATCGACACTCATCTGGCCGCGGAAATTGTACGGTGGACTGAGGCTCACCAGTCTCTTAATTTAAGGCTCTTAAATGCGCAACTTTATTCTGGGGATTGTCATCACCGTTCTGGTTCTGCTGATTGGCGGCCTCGGCCTCGCCCTGCTGGGCTTTTTGCCGACTCGGGCTAACGTCGCCCCGCCTGAGATGGAGCGCCACATCGCCATGAGCGCGCTTGACAATTCGGTGGAGCGCCATGCTCCCCGCTTGAACAGCCCTGTGCCCCCCACGGACGAGAATCTGATCGGGGGCATGAAGATCTACACCATGAATTGCGCCGGATGCCACGGAGGACTCGATCGTAAGCCTGTGCCATTCGGCCAGTCGTTTTATCCCCCGGCTCCGAACCTCATTCTTCACCCACCGGATGATGCGGAATGGCACGTCTTCTACGTGATTCGCACCGGCGTCCGCTATACCGGCATGGCCGCTTGGGACAAGACGCTCTCGGAGACTGACATGTGGAAGGTCACGGCATTCCTCTCCCGCGTAGACAAGCTGCCGCCGGCGGTGCAGGACTACTGGAAGAAATCGAGCGGCGTGAACGCTCCAACCGGCGAGCAGGAAGGACACGATCACAAGTAGGAGGTTGTGTGGCGGCGGGGCGGAGCCTGCCCTGAGCGGAGCCGAAGGGCCCCGCCAGGACGGGGCGGAGCCCCGTCCCCACACAGGTTGTCTCTCACACCGGCAAGAGCTTCGCTACCCTGGCGGATAGCTGAAATTTATGGTGATCACGGTTTGAATTGCGGCAGCGTGGCCGTTGATGCTGTAGGGTTGGAATCGCCACTGCTTGACTGCGGCGATCGCCGCCCGGCCCAGAATAAAATATCCCCGAACAATTTTCAGATCCTCAACGTTGCCATCGCGCCCAACCCGCGCCTGCAATATCACCAGTCCGTGAAGTTTCTGCGCTAACCCTTCCGGTGGATAGACCGGATCCACGGTGTGAACCAGCAGGGCCCGCGCTCCTTCTTCGCTCACTGCGACAGGTTCGCTTAATTGCTGAATGGCAGGCTGCGGTTGCGGCGCGGAGACCGGCATCGGCATCATTTGTGTCGGATTCACCGCCACCACAACCGGCCGGGCAATGGGCGGCGAGTTTCTCACGCTTTCGGGAATCGGAGCTCGTTCCACGCGGATTGGAGCCGGGTCTTGATGCTCAAAAAACGGCACGGGCAGCGGAAAGTCCGGAGCCTTTGGTAAAGGCAGGCGCGCGTCCGCCAGCGTGGACTCGGTTGCAACCACCCCCAGCGGCGTGGGCTTGGCATTGGAACTGGGAGCTCGGCTGAAGTACGCATCTTGGTGCGCGTCGCTCCCAGCGGAACCGACGGGTAATGCCCCCGTTTGGTTTTCATAAAAAAGCGCCGCCACCGACTCCCGCAAAACACGGAAGCTTCCCTCCGGCGTCAGCGATAGATATTCGATGCTCTCGCGCGATCTCCACAAGCAAAAGGCGGCCGTAAGCACAAGCACCGCGGCGCAAGCTCCGCGGAACACGCTAGTGTGACTGCGCCCTTGAGGTTCTTCTTCGTATTCGTCACTGGCAATTTCGCCGTTGCCGTCCGCTGCATTCGCTTCCGGGAAACCGGCTGGCGGATCTTGCGGACTGGGCTCCGGCGCATCGGCGCCGGCAGACGTTGTCCTCGGACCTTCGCTGCTCGCGCCGGCTTGCCCGGGCGCCTCTTCAGCATTCTCTACGCTGACCGGTTGCATCTGCAGACACGCTTTCGCCAGCACCGCTTCGGCTTCCCCGGTAGAAATTGGACGATAGACCAGAAAATCCAGCCGGTTGTCGCGCAGTTCCGCTGGCGTGGGGTCGCGATCGACGATGGCAATGGCCACCGTGACGCGGTTCGGCGCGGACTCGCGAGCCCGCTTCAATAGGAAGCTCGCCTCCGGCTGATCGGCCCAGTCCGCGATCACGCAGGAAAAGGCTTGCGTCTTTCCTTTTTCGATGGCTGTAAAGATGTCAGAACAGACTTCAACGCGGATCCCTGTACTTTCGCAGACCGTCGCCATGGCGGCGTTTGTCTCGGTGTTTTTTGAAAACAATAGGGCGCGGAAAGCCATTCCGGCAACAGCTTATCGGGATTTTCGTCACCGTGACAGGTAACCAGTGGGTAGTCCGCCCATGGAATCTGGCCATCCCTATGCAGCTACGCGATTCCCTAATGAAGGCAGCGGTGACTTTCGTAACCGCACGCCGGATCCTGAACTGAAAAGGTCAAATCTCCGCACACTCGCCCGACAACTCATGGCACTGCATCTGCTGGCCGTCCCACATTTCTTGCTGCCGTTCCTGCAGGTTCCGCTGAAAATCCTGCAGCTTCTTATCCAAGTCTTTCAAGTCCATGTCTCTCGAGCGCAATGCCTGCTGCGCTTTCTGCATGATGGACGGACCCAGGCGGGCGAGTACTCTCTCCGGCGGTTTTAAGCGCCTGCTCGGTCGCTGCATTGAAAGTCTCTGCGCTGAACTCGGGACAGTCAAAGCTGTCTTCCTGCAGGCTACCGGAGTCCTTCTTTTCGGGAAGAGTCAGGGTCAGAGTCTGCTCTTTCTTCTCGCGCATCACCGTCACGGACGCCGAGTTGCCCGACGACGACCGCAGGGCATGCGTGAAGTCAGACGCATCGTGCACCGCCTGATTGTTGACCTTGACGACCACGTCTCCGGCACGGAATCCGGCCTTTTCCCCGCGGCTGCCTTTTTCCACCGAGCGCACCAGCACGCCGTTGCCGCCCTTGACCCCAAAGAAATCTCCCAGTTGCGGAGTGATGTTTTCCACCATCAGCCCGCTGCGCGCCGACGAGTGGACGATGACCACCGAGACGGGCACTTCGAAGTCCGGCATGTCCGGCATCTTGGGCATCTGTGGCATCTCGAACTTACCGTTCTGACCCCACCCCGTCGACTTGTGCCGGTCGGCGAGTTGCACCTTGATTGTCAGTGGTTGACCGTCACGGCTGATGCCGAGATTCACGACGCGGCCCGGCGGTGTTTCCTTGATCATCCGGCGCAATTGGGCGGCACTCTCTACCGCGGTACCGTTGAGGCTTACGATGACGTCGTGCTCGTGCAGCCCGGCTTTTCCAGCGGGAGCGTCCTGATCGACCATGGTGACCTCCGCACCGTGCTCTTCCTTGAGCTTCAATTCTCCCAGCCGCTCCGGTGAAACGTCGGCGATGTCCACTCCGAGATAGGAAGACCCGCCGCCACCCTCCTCCGCGTCGTAGCTCCAGTCCCAGATTGCGCCCGTGCGATCGCGGTTCGACCCGGCGTTCATCTCCGCTGGTTGCGCGCTGGCGACCAGCGTAAAAAGAAGCGTGCAAAGCAGGAAACGGTGGATCATAGGACCCTCCTGAATAGAGTCGTTGGTCGTTAGTCGCTAGTCGTTGGCAAACTTTGGCAGTCGGCAGCCGAGGGCCGAACGACTAGCGACTAGCGACTGACGACTAACGACTAACGACCGCCGACTGTTTTTCATCCCCGCTAACGACTGACGCGGCGGAAGTTGACATTCCCAGAATTCGTTCGGACCTTCAGCACCGGTCCGCCGCCATTGAGTTGGCCTTCTGCAGTCACTGTTTTTGGCCCATACGGTCCGCCTTCACTGGACACGCGAATATCGGAGAAGTCGCTGTGGATGGTGTGGCCATTGGCCATTTCGATCTCCGCTCGAATGGAGATCGCCAAGTCATTCGCTAGATAGACGGTGATGTCGCCGGCCGAGGTTTCAAGCGTGGAATTGTTGGAACGGCCAGCCGCCGACGAAAGTAATTTCACAATGATTCCGCCAGCCGAAGTTTCCGCCTGCACCGACGTCGCTCCGTCCAATTGAATAGTGCCTCCGCCCGTCTCGGCCCGCACACGCCCTTTCGCGGATGCCAGCCGGATGCTGCCGGCACCGGTTTCAATTTCCGCCGCCCCTCCGATCTCGCCCAGGTCCACGCTCCCGCCACCGGTCGTAGCTTTCACGTGCCCGCTGCACTTATCCACGCGAATGCTGCCTCCACCGGTCTCCAGCACCGCGCCTTGCAGACCGGAAAGAACGACTACGCTTCCGCCTCCACTTTCCGCCTTGATCTCGCCCTTGGCGGATGCCACCTTGATATTTCCTCCGCCCGTCTGCAGACTCACATTGCCTTCCACGCTGCCGACTTCAATCGTGCCCCCGCCGGTTTCCGCCGTCACCTCGCCGCCGATATCATCCAGATGAATACTTCCACCGCCGCTCGCGAGGTCGACACGTCCGGCAATCCCGGCCGCGTTTACGCTGCCGCCCCCGGTCTCGACCTTGGCGGACTGCAAGTTCCGCGGCACATTGATGACAAACTCATCGGAGCACTTGGAATCCCGCCTGCTCGACTCGGCCACGATCCACGCCGTGTCTCCCTTTACAGACGTGTTGATCTTGTAAGACTCGAATTCGTGACGCGCCTTCTCTTCTGAAGATGTATAAGCCTTGCGATGAATGACGTATGTGACCCCCGCTTGCGATCCACCCTGAACCTTGACCGACCCTGCGGCCAGTTTCACCCGCAGATTCTTCGCCGCACCCAGGTCTCCAGTCATTTCCTGGACCCAGTTGCTGCCTTCGCGATAAACCCGAGCTTGCTGGCAGAGAGCCAGAGACTCCAGCGCCGCCAGCAAAACTCCGACGCTGACGAATTTTATTAAGTGCTTCAATGAATGTCCTCCTCGGCCGATTGCTTTTACGTAGTACGCCACTCGCTATTCGCCATTCGCTGTTCGCAAACCCGCTCAGTCTAGGGCGAGCAGCGAATAGCGAACAGCGAACGACTTTTCCTAATCCATCTCGGGCATCTGCGCCAGCATGGTTCGAGCCTGGGAGCGGATCGAGACGTTCTGATCCATCTGCGACACCCTGGTCAGCACGGATCGCACATTGCTGTCTGTTTTCATCGGCTCTACCAATCGCAAGGCCAGCATCCGGACGCCCGAGTTCGTGTCGCCGATCAGCGCCCGCAGAACTCCATCGCGCACTCGCGCATCCTGCCGCACAAAGCCACTCAGCCCGTCCAGCGCCTTCAAACGCACACCCGGATTCGAATC
>JBEKFN010000071.1:0-13571 GCA_050013295.1 Terriglobales bacterium | reverse complement strand
GTGGTGCTCGGCAAGGTGCGGGGTAACCTGACGGCGAGCGACCGGGTGGACATCCGCAGTGACGGGTCTTTGACCGGTGATGTGGTGGCGGCGCGCATCTCGATTGAAGACGGCGCGTTCTTCAAGGGCGGCATCGACATCCGCAAAGCGGGAACAGCGGGAGCAAAGACCGACTCGAAACCGGAAGAAGTGGCGAAGAGTCCTGCGACTGCGTCGCCGGAACCGGCGATGTCGGCGCGGGCGTAGGAGCGCTGTTCGCTGTTCGTCATTCGCTCTTGTGCGATGAACGACAACGACGATGAAGGGCGGCAAACGTGTTTGGGAAACGGGCCTCTTTTGGGGTCCGTTTTTTTTCTTCTGCTTAGGGTTGCGACGTCGCATAGCCAAGAACGACGGACGAAGAGCGACATGGCGAATCTACGGTTGTTGTGACCCCTGGCACTGCCGGGCTTCGCTCGGCTTGGACGGGGCGTAGCCCCGTCACCACACAAGCGCTATTACGGTTCCTTGCCTGTGGCCATCGTTTCCGCGGTTTCGCTCTCCGCTACGCCCGGGAAGGGAGCGGATCTTTTCCTGCGCAGGTCTGTTGGCAATTCCGAACGCAACAACCAGAGTCCTGCGGCGACAGCTGCGGCCCAGGTTAAGGAGCCGAGAGCGAGGGCGAGGAGATCGGCGCGGCGGCTGCCATCGAGTGAACTGGTGCGCATGACTTCATGACTCAATCCGCCGGAAACGGCGCCCACCAGCGCCGCCTTTCCTAATTCTTTCCAGTTCAAGCCGCCGAGCGGCACCATGCCGCGAATATGCAGGAGCAGGGCGATGGCCAGGGCGTTGGCGGTGATGCCCAGGTCGGAGGCGATGGCTAGTCCGGTGACCGACAGCGTGTGAAAAAACAGCGCGTACATGGGTAGAGAGGCGACGGTGATGAGGCTGGTGGCGATCATCGGAGTCAGGGTATTGCCCGAAGCATAGAACGCGCGGGCATAAAGTGCCTGACTGGACCACAAAGCCAGCGAGAGCGAAAACCAGAAAAAGTAGATGGCGGTGGATTCGGAATCCGCCAAGGTGAAATGCCCGCGGCGATAGACGAGATCGATGAGCGGGACGGCGATGGCCATCATCCATCCGGTGATGAGCAGCGAAGCGGCCGTGATGCGATAGACGGAAGCATTCACGGTGGCGGCGAATTCTTCGAACTTTTTTTCTCCGAACAGACGGGAGAAAAAGGGGAGCGACGCCTGGCCGACGGCCTGTACGAGAATAGCTATGGGAACTGCGAAGAGACGTTTGGCATAGTTCAGCCTGGCGATGTCGCCGATTCCGCTGGAGGCGAAGTAACGGAGGATCCAGTCGTCGGCGGTGACCAGCGAGACGCCCAGCATCAGCGGGATGGAGAGGCGCACCCACTCGCGGAACGCGGGGTTCTTCACATCGAACGAGGGACGGTAGCCGGTGCCGATTTTGGCCGCGCCGAGGGCGTTGATCAGAAATGGTCCGGCAATGCTGCCGGCGAGCGCGCCGAAGGCAAGGGAGGCGATTCCCATCTGGCGTCCTGCAATCACTCCACCGGCGATGATGAACACGTTGTAGATCAGCGGACCGAAGGCCGGCAACAAGAACAAACGGTGCGAGAGCAACACCGCGGAAACGACTCCTCCTACATAAAAGAAGATCTGCGCCGGTAGAAGAATGCGCGTGAGATGAACGCAGAGCTGCAATTGCCCGGGCGTGAAGCCGTGGAACATCCAACCGGCGAACTGCGGAGTGAAGATCTCGGCCAGGATGGTGCCAGCGATCAGCACCGTGGTCATCACGGTAATGATGATCGAGAAAGTCTTCTGGGCATCCGGCTCGCGCTTTTCCGCCAGAAACCGGGTATAGATGGAGATGAATGTGATGGAGGCGGTGCCGCCGGCGACGATGTAGTTGAGCCAGTCGGGCAGGGTGAACGCGGCGACATAGGCATCGGTCTGCTGCCCGGCGCCGAAGGCGTAGGCGATGTAGGCCTCGCGGATGTATCCGATCACGCGCGAGAGCGTGATGGTCGTCATCAGCAGCAGCGTTGCCGAGAAGGCGGTGTGCTGGTGCGATGGGCGGAAGAAGCGGAGCAGACGCATCCTTCGCAGATTAACGCATCTGGCGGGGTTCGTGTGGGGACGGGCGCCCTCGCCCGTCCGAGCCGAGCGCAGCTCGGCAGCTGTCGGCGATCACAGCGAGTTGGACTCGCTGCCGAGCGCCGGCTTTTCGCGGGCGAGGCGCCCGCGTCCACACGATTCCAGGCGAGAACCTCCTCTACATATTTGAACTATATAGACTTGCCTGTTGATCTGCGTCTTACCTGCGCTGCATTGTCATCCCGCCGTCCAAGCCTCATAGTGCCCGCAGAAACGGAGGCACGATGGCTACCTCATTTGCCGATTTTGCGGAGCAGATCAATCCCAAAACTTTGGCGGAGGCTGGGCGCGCCGGGTTCCGGCAGGCTACGCGCGTCCACGGAAGTTTTCTGGCTGCCGCCGAGAAGCGGGCTCTCGTCTGGATGGCCGAGCGCATGCCTGTCTGGGTCAATTCCGACCACCTGACCGGGCTTGGCTTTGCCGCCCACATCGCGACTGGCGTTTGCTACGCCTTGGCTGCCCATGATCGCCGTATGCTGCTTGCAGCCATTGTGTGTCTCGCGGTGAACTGGCTCGGCGACAGCCTGGACGGAACTGTGGCGCGGGTGCGCCAGCAGCAGCGGCCTCGTTACGGCTTCTACGTGGACCACATCATCGATTCCATCGGCGCTGTGGCGATGATGGGCGGGCTGGCGCTTTCGGGATACATGCATCCGGTGATTGCGATTGGGTTGCTGATTGCGTTTCTGTTGCTTTCCATCCAGTCGTATCTGGCGACCTATACGCTTGGCGAATTCCACCTTTCGTTGTGGCACTTCGGGCCGACCGAGCTGCGTGTTCTGCTGGCGGCGGGCAACCTGGCGCTGTTTCGCTGGGCGTGGGTGATTCATGCGCGCTATCGGCTGTTTGATATTGGCGGCGCGATTGGATTGGCCGGAATGCTGCTGATGCTGGTGGTCGTCAGCCTGAAGAACACGGTGCGGCTTTATCGGGCAGAGAGAATTCGATGAAGAGTCTGTGTAGGGACGGGCGCCCTCGCCCGTCCATGCCGAGCGAAGCTCGGCAGAACCTTTTCCGTTTGATGAAATTCAACGCCGTTGGCGGCATCGGCATCGGCGTGCAGTTGGTTGCACTGGCCATTTTTCGTTCCTGGATGCAACTGGATTATCTTTTGGCTACGGGGCTGGCGGTTGAGATCGCGGTGATCCACAATTTCTTGTGGCACGCGCGCTTCACCTGGGCGGATCGGCCGGCTCTGCGGCGGGGGCACTTGCTGCTTAGGCTGGCCAAATTCAACGCCAGCAACGGGGCGGTTTCGATGGTCGGGAACCTGGTGCTGATGCGGCTCCTGGTCGGCGAAGTGAAGCTCAACTATGTCGCTTCGAATGTTATTGCGATCGTCATTTGTTCGCTGGTGAATTTCCTGCTCAGCGACCGGTTTGTGTTCGAGGCAGAGGCGAAGCCGGCTGCGATCTCGTCCTAGAAGCTGCCGAACTCTCCACCCCGTCAAGCCAACACCGGGCTTGTCGGGGGCCCCGGTGCGCTCGCTTGGACGGGGCAAAGCCCCGTCCCCACACACGCTCCCGAGATGGCTTTAGGGCTTGTCCTTTTGGGGGTTACGGGGCGATCAAACCCGAGATATACTGTTCTTAGTTGCTATGCGCTCGAACGGCTACATTTCGCTTATTGGGGCGTGCTGGATCGAGGGGCGCGCTTGTCCTCGCCGGTACCTTTCCGTGCTGCCTTCGCACGTGCGCGCCAATCTCTTTGGCTGCGACTAATTTTTTCCCTTCGTTGCTCAGCTAATCGCTTCTAGCTCCTGGCTATTAGCTTCTAGCTCCTAGCCAAAGCAGCTATGCTGCTCGAACTCCGGCCTAATAACCATTGAGAACTCATACCCGATTTGGAGGAACTTATGACCACCAAGACTTTGACCGTCGGACCCAAGCTCATTACTGCGATTCCTGGCCCTAATGCCAAGCGCGTTCTTGCGGGCGATGAGAAATACATTTCACCTTCCTACACGCGCTCGTATCCGATGGTTGCCAAGCGCGGGCGCGGGATTGTGGTCGAAGACGTGGATGGCAATGAGTTCTTCGATTTTTCCGCTGGGATTGCTGTGACCTCGACCGGCCATTGCCATCCGGAGGTGGTTGCGGCCATACGGAAGCAGGCGGGCGAACTGATCCACATGTCGGGCACCGACTTCTATTACGAGGGCATGGTGACGCTGGCCGAGCGGCTGTCGAAGATCGCGCCTATGCCGGGGCCGCACAAGTTTTATTACGGAAACTCCGGGGCCGAAGCCATCGAGTGCGCTTTGAAGCTGGCGCGCTATCACACCAAGCGGCAGCAGGTGATCGCGTTCTTCGGGGCTTTCCACGGACGGACCATGGGCGCGCTCTCGCTGACGGCCTCGAAGCCGCAGCAGAAGCGCCGCTTTTCGCCGCTCGTGCCTGGGGTGACCCACGTGCGCTATCCCGATGTGTATAGGGGCTGTGCGGGCGGTCCGCAGGATGCCGAGAAATTGGCTCTCGGTTGCGCGCGCTTCATCGAAGACAAACTGTTTAAGACCGTGCTCGCGCCGGAAGAAGTCGCGGCCATTTTTGTCGAGCCGATCCAGGGCGAAGGCGGATACGTCATCGCTCCAACGATCTTCATGCAGGAACTGCGCCGCATCTGCGACCAGCACGGCATCCTGCTGGTGGTGGACGAAGTGCAGAGTGGCATGGGCCGCACGGGCAAATGGTTTGCGGTCGAACACACGGGCGTGCATCCCGACATTGTTTGTATCGCGAAGGGCATTGCCTCCGGGATGCCGCTTGGCATTACCATGAGCAAGGCCGACATCATGGACTGGGTCCCCGGCTCGCACGCGTCGACTTTCGGTGGCAACCCGGTCTGCATTGCCGCCGCGCTGGCTACGCTGGATGTGATCGAGAAAGAAGGGCTGCTGCGGAACTCGCGGGAAGTCGGCGACCACATGCTGAAGCGCATGGCCGGCTGGCCGAAGAAGCATAAGATTGTGGGCGACGTCCGCGGACGCGGCTTGATGATCGGCGTCGAAATCGTGAAAGACCAGAGGACCCGCGAGTATGGCGCCAGCGAGCGCGATCGGATCGTGCAGCGGGCGTTCGAGCGCGGCATTCTGTTTCTAGGCTGCGGTCCGAGCACGATTCGCATTGCGCCGCCGCTGGTTGTCACCAAGGACGAAGCCGACGTTGCCATGGATGCGCTGGAAGAGTCGATCGTGAGCGTTGAAGCTTAGAGCGTTGAAAGATCATTGAAGCGGAGAAGAACGCGTAATCGCCGGGGTGCTCATGCTGAACGGAACTGTGGAATCGATTCACCTTGCCTCGGCCGCCCAAGGACCGATGCAATCGGTTGCTCAGGCGGCGGCGATTCCGGGCACCGGACTTGAGGGGGATCGATACGCGCTGAAGTTGGGCACGTTCTACAAGCCCGGTCCGGATTACGAACTCACGCTGATTGAGGCGGAAGCGATTGAGGCGCTGCTTCGCGACTATCGCGTCGAGCTTGCTCCGGGCGAAGCTCGCCGCAACATCGTGACGCGCAATGTGCCGCTGAATCACCTGGTGGGGAGGGAGTTTGCCATCGGCGATGTGCGCATTCGCGGCATCCGCCTGTGTGAACCCTGCGATCACTTGCAGAAAATAACTGGGAAGCCGGTGATCAAGGGCCTGCTGCACCGCGGGGGATTGCGGGCTCAGATTCTCACGCCGGGGACGATTCGCGTCGGCGACGAGGTTAGCATCATCGCCTAGAGAAGCGGCTTGCCGCATTTCCGCGCTTGCGTGCGCGCCGATGTCAATGCCCCCTAAAGGGGCATCTGATTTTGAAGAACTTACGGTATCGCTAAAGCGATACCCTGATACGAATCCTGCGTCGCCCAAGCGGTGCGCTGCTACGAAGCCTGCATCGCCCAAAGCTGCTACGAAACCCGGCTTTTTCCGCGGCCTCTAGGAATTCTTACAGGAAGGAGAGCGCGATGCCACGCTTTACATCTCGCACTTTTGTCGCTCTGGCGTTCGCCCTGGTGATTTGGGGCTCTGCTTTTGCCGGCATTCGCGCTGGCCTGCGCGCTTATTCGCCTGCGAATCTCGCTATCCTGCGTTTTCTGGTCGCGTCTCTGGTGCTCGCCATCTATGCTGGGGTCGCGCATTTCCGCCGTCCGCTATTGGGCGACATTCCCGGGCTGGTCCTGACCGGCGCCATTGGAATCACCTTTTACAACCTGGCACTCAATTACGGAGAGACTCGCGTGACCGCGGGCGCAGCCAGCTTGCTGATTGCTTCCACGCCGATCTGGACGGCTCTCGGGGCCCGACTATGGCTGCACGAGAAACTGACTGCGATCGGATGGTGTGGAGTGTTTGTGAGTTTCGCGGGAGTCGCGCTGATTGCCAGCGGAGAAGGCGGCGGGATCCGGTCGTCATTCTCACTGCAGGCGCTGATCATTCTCGCAGCCGCGGTTGCCAACGGGCTCTACATCATTCTGCAGAAGCACTATTTGGGCAGGTACAGCGCGCTGGAATTTACGGCTTACGCGATGTGGTTCGGGACGGCGATGATGCTGCCCTTCGGTAATGGTTTGCTGCGCACGTTCCGCGCCGCTCCCGCGTCGGCGACGCTGGCGGTCGTCTATCTCGGTATTTTTCCGGGTGCGCTCGCCTATGTTGCTTGGGCCTACGTGCTTTCACACGGCGCCGCCGGACGCACTGCGACGCTGCTCTACGTGATTCCGATCTCGGCCATCGGCATTGCATGGATTTGGCTGGGCGAAGTGCCGAGGCTGATCTCACTGGTCGGCGGCGCGGTGGCGCTCGGCGGCGTGGTGCTGGTGAACACCGTGGGAAAAAAGAAGCCCGATAAAGGGAAGCTGGTGGAAGTTGAGAATTCGTCTATCATGAAGGTATGCGTGTGATACTAGAGGCACAATTCCAGCTCTTCGGCGTCCTAAAGAAAGAGAATGGCTGGTACATAGCCCATTGCCCTCCGCTGGACATTACTACCCAAGGAAGGACTGAGGCTGAAGCCAAGAAGAATCTTGCCGAGGCATCCGAACTTTTTGTTGTGAGCTGCTTCGAGCGGGGCACCTTCGAGCAAGCACTTCGCGAACTGGGATGGAGTGTTGTGGCGGGTCGCCCTGCGGCACGACGGGGAAAACGTTCTGTGATTCCGCGTAAAGGATCATTTCATTTTCCGGTTCCAGTTCCTTTTGGCTTTGAGAAGGCCGATGTCACGCCTAAATCCGCTTCCTTGGCACAAATTAGTTTGCGTGTTTGAACAGATTGGCTATCGCCAGGCAGGCCAGAAGGGTAGCCACCTCAAACTGGAAAAGCCCGGTGTCGCTCGGCCATTGATCGTGCCGAAGTATGGCGAAGTTGGGAGAGATATTATTTCTAGCCTGATTCGAACCGCTGGGATCACGCGGGATGCGTTCCTATCTCTTTTGGAGAATTGCTAGCGGACAAGAGCGCGGGCGGCGAATTGTACCGGACGGGCGGTGATGAGGATCACATCACGCGCGGTCGGTCCAAGCTAGGGTGAAATGGGGTTTCCCATGTTCGCCGGACGCTTGACGCAAGCGACAATACGCGCACTGGACTGGCTGGCGGCTAGAACGCTTCCGGCGGAGGACTTGCCGGCGCACCAGCGCACCGGCCGGCGCGGTGAAGAAGACGCTTATTTCTACCTTCGCCGGCGGGGCTACACGATCATCGCCCGCAACTACCGCTCCCCGCATCATCGCGGCGAAGTCGATCTCGTCGGCTGGGAGCTGGACGTCTTGTGTTTTATCGAAGTGAAGACTCGGACGACGCGCGACGTCAAGCCCGCCGAAGCCGCTGTAGATCGCGATAAACAAAGGGAGTTAGCGCTGGTCGCCCGCGACTTCCTGCGCCACATGCCGGCTTCGTGCCAGTGGCGGTTCGACGTACTTGCCGTATACTATGAGCTTGGACATGGCCGACCCTCCTTCGAGTTGTTCCAAAATGCGTTTTCTGTATCGTACAATCGGAAGTTTGCGCGGACTCCAACTGAGAGGATTTAGTGCCTGAACTAAGAAAAGACCCCATCGTGGGCCGGTGGGTGATTATTTCCACGGATCGCGCCAAGCGGCCTAACGACTTTGTGCGCGAAGCGGTGAAGATCAAGGGCGGATTCTGCCCCTTCTGTTACGGCAATGAGAGCAAGACCCCGCCGGAGATTCTGGCCTACCGGCCCAGCAACAACAGCAATGCTCCGCAGAAAGACAGTCCGGGTTGGACCATCCGCGTGGTTCCAAACAAGTTCCCTGCACTCGGCATTGAAGGCAACTTGAATAAGCAGGCCGAGGGCATGTTTGACAAAATGAATGGCATCGGCGCCCACGAAGTGGTCATCGAGACGCCCGACCACAATGCCACCCTGGCCTCACTTCCTTCGAAAAAAATCGAAGACGTTCTATGGGCCTTCCGCGATCGTATTCTCGATCTCAAGAAAGATCGGCGCTTCAAATACATTCTGCTTTTCAAGAACCATGGAGAGGCAGCCGGCGCCTCGCTCGAGCACTCGCATTCGCAGCTGATTGCGTTGCCGATTGTGCCCATTTACGTGGTGGAGGAACTGCAGGGAGCCAAGCAGTATTACATCTACAAAGAGCGCTGCGTCTTCTGCGACGCCATCCGGCAGGACATCGAAAGTGGCATCCGAGTCGTGGCGGAGAACGAAGATTTTCTGACTCTCGCCCCGTATGCTCCGCGCTTTCCCTTTGAAACCTGGATCCTTCCCAAAACCCATGAGTCTGCCTTCGAGAACTCGTCGTCGCACATGTTCGAAAATCTCGCGAGAGCGCTCAAACTGCTGCTGATGAAAGCGGACCGCGTACTCGATAATCCGCCGTACAACCTGGTCGTACACACGTCGCCGGCGCAGGATCCGGCCAATGAGTATTACCACTGGCACATCGAATTCATGCCCAAATTGACCAAGACGGCGGGATTTGAATGGGGCACTGGTTTCTACATCAACCCCACACCGCCCGAAGAGGCGGCGAGGTTTTTGCGCGAGGCGAGCGTGGAGGATGCGGCTCCCAATACAGTGGCGGTTCGCTGATTGGGTTGCGTGGCCTGCTGCGTCTGTACCCGGGCATCGCGCCCGGCTGGACGGGCGAGGACGCCCGTCACTCCACAAGCCAATTATCCCTGGGTTCGGTCGAGAACTTCCGCATGCCACGCCATCTGAATTGCTTCCAGCTTGGCTTCGTTCGACTTCGCGGGATCGTCCTTGAAGCCGGGGAGCGCGATCACATACTTGTGCAGGTCGGTGAAACGAACCGTGAGCGGGTCGAGCTTCGGATGGATTTCAGAAAGCAGAATCCCGATGTCTTCAGGATCGCTCCAGGTGAGTTCTTTCGGCATAGTAACCCCGCTTTTCGTCTTTCGCTGTTCGCCATTTGCGTCGTCACTTCACTTTCGTTCATCCGCGGAGCAAAGCCAAACAGCGAACGACCAATAGCGAACATCTGGTTCTTAGTGTTCCTCAGAAACGTAATTCCGGTTCCACGCCGGGATTTCCACGACCACTTTGCCCGGTTTCGTGATCACGGTCTGGCATCCAAGGCGCGAGTTTAGCTGAAGATCGGCCGCCATGTCGAGCTTATCGGCTTCGTCGTCTTCCATCTCCGAGATCAGGTCCGCGCCTTCCTTCACCCAGACGTGGCAGGTCGTGCAGGCGCAGTTTCCTCCGCAAGCATGATCGAGAGGAATGCCGAAGTTCAATGCTACATCGAGCAGCGACTCTTCCTTGCCATGGTCTTTATAAGGCAGCTTGCCGTGTTCAAAGGTCACCGTCTTGCCTTGGGGAAGAAAGGTGACCTCAACCGTGTTTTCACCGGGAGCATCCATAGTGGTGGTTCCGGTTTCCTGCGTTTTTTCTTCAGACATGTGTGAAACCCCTATTCAAACTCTGCCTTCGCCACCGGATGGCCGGCTTGCGGCCCTTCGGCCAGGTCGGTGTCGTCCATGGCCTTTCCCTTGAGCGCGGTCGAAACGGCAGTATCCATCATTAATTCGGCCAAACGCATCGTAGCCTCGTTGAGCGCGTCAATGCCAGCGCGGATCGCATGAAAGTCATCGCCATCCTTTACCGCGACCAGAGCTTTCTCCAGCGTCTCGACGTTGCGGCGTTCCTCGGTCGTAAGCTCGTGCCATGCCTGATTCTTCTTTGCTTTCGCGAGCGCCGTCAGGATCGTGTCTGCTTCGCGTCGCGCCTCAATGATCTGCCGCTGCCGGAAATCCTCTTCCGCGAAGTCGAACGACTCGAGCAGCATGTTTTCGACCTGTTCGTCGGTGAGGCCGTAACTGGGCTGGACGTCGATTTCCGCCTCTTGTCCGCTGCGCTGCTCGCGCGCCGAGACGCGCAGAATGCCGTTGGCATCGATCAGAAACCTCACTTCAATGCGCGGCATGCCGGCGGGCATGGGTGGAACGCCCTTGAGATCGAAGCGGGCCAGCGACCGGCAATCGCGTGCCAGTTCGCGTTCGCCTTGCAGCACGTGAATCGCGACGTTGGTCTGGCCATCCACCTGGGTGGTGTAGTACTGCGTTGCCGAAGCCGGTACCGTCGAGTTGCGCAGGATGATTTTGTCGGTCACGCCGCCCGCCACTTCGATTCCAAGAGACAGCGGGGTTACGTCGAGCAACAGCATCTCTTTCGTGATTTCGGAGCCGCCGCCCAGAATATTCGCCTGCACGGCCGCGCCGAGCGCAACCACTTCGTCGGGATTTAAATCCGTGTGTGGCACGCGTCCAAATAGATCCTGCACCAAACGCCGCACCTTTGGGATGCGCGTCGAGCCGCCGACCAGCACGACTTCGTCAATTTGCTCAGGCTTCACGCCTGCGTCCTTGAGTGCCTGCTTGCAGGGGGCAACGGTGCGGTCGATGATCGGTTGGATCGTCTGCTCGAAAGCCTCAAGCGAAATCTCGCGCTGATACTTCTTCCCACCGGGCAAATCGACATCGAGTTTCGCCGTGGGCTGCGACGAAAGTGCAATCTTGGCTTCAATCACGGCCTGGCGGATGCGCTGCACGGCTTCGCCGCTGCGGCGAAAGTCGCGCCGAAAATCGAGTCCAAGTTCGCCGCGAATGTCGTCGAGCGCGATTGCGATCAGCAGATTGTCGATATCGTCTCCGCCGAGATGGGTGTCGCCGTTGGTGGCGATCACCTCGAAGATGCCGTCATGCAGCTTGAGAATCGAGATGTCGAATGTACCGCCACCCAAATCGTAAACCACCACGATGCCGTGCTTCTTCTTGTCCAGGCCGTAAGCGAGCGATGCTGCCGTCGGTTCGTTCACCAGCCGCAAAACATTCAGCCCGGCGATGCGGCCAGCATCTTTTGTCGCCTGCCGCTGCGCGTCATTGAAGTAGGCGGGGACGGTGATGACCGCCTGGGTTACGGGCGCTCCGAAAAAACGCTCGGCATTGCGCTTCAGCTGGCGCAGCACCAGCGCCGAGATCTCAGGCGGCGTGTAGGTTCGCTCACCGATCTTGATGCGCAGAACCTCACCCTCATGAAGGTCATCTGCCAACTGGAAGGGAAACAGCTTGAGCTCTTTCTGTATATCCTCGAGGCCGCGCCCCATCAGGCGCTTGATCGAATAAACCGCCCGCTCCGGCGTTTCGATCAGATACCTGCGCGCGGCGTTGCCCACTATAACCTGGTTGTTCTCGTCGAGCGCCACCACCGAGGGCACAAGGTTCAACCCGTCTTCGCCAGGGATGACGACGGGAGAATCCGCCTGCATGTAGGCCACGAGCGAGTTCGTGGTGCCGAGATCGATGCCTACTATGTAGTCAGTAGCCATTTGGTAGAGAATTGCAGAGGTCAGAGGTCAGATTGCAGAGGTAAAACCAATCGAACTCATGTTTCACCTCTGCTATCTGACCTCTTACCTCTGACCTAGTTTTCCAGTGCCTCATTCACGTCCCGCACGAGGTTCCGAACATAGTTCCTGCGGTTCAGCACATCCAGAATCTTATCGAGAATTTTTTGCCGGTCGGCTTCGGCTCCGTCGGTGGTTTCGTCGTCCACGGATTTGTCCCACTTGTTCCACTCGGCCTTCAGTTCGTTAAAGAGCGCGGCGTATTTTTCTTCCAGAGAAAGTTTGGCCTTGCCTATTTCCTCAAGCAAGGCGGGGTCGTCTTCGCCCATCTTTTTCTGGGCGCGCAGTTCTTCCAGATGCATGTTCAGTTCGAAGACTTCCTCAAGGAGATCGGCGGGCACCACCTGCTTTTTCAGCTTGCCGGTAGCGCGCGCCTTTTCCGTCGCCTGCTTCGATTGCTCTTCCAGTTCGACGCCTTCGAGGCGCAACAGGTATTCGGTACGTTTGATCGGATCTTTCAGCGTGCGGTAGGCATCGTTGAGCATGGAACTTTGTTCCAGGCTAAAGGCGCGCTCCTCGGGGTTCGCCTGCGCAAATAGGTCAGGATGAAGGCGGCGACTCAGCGCGTAGAATTCTTTTTCCAGTCCGGCCGTGTCCAGGTTGAGCTTGCGCGGAAATCCGAAGAAGGTGAAATAGTCCACCGGGACCGGCGGCTGCACTTTGCCGCACGAACTGCAGAAGTGCACCGCGCGCATGGTGCCGCACGACCAGCAACTTGGCGTTGCCTCTCCGGCGCCGTGTCCGGGAATGATTAACGACGACTTGGATTCTATGTTTGCCATACAAAATTTAGGGCGAGCGCGCGGCCCGCCCTCACTATCCCCTGTTTGTGTGGCGACTCAGGGCAGGCTCCGCCCCGTCACCACACGATTTCTGGCTACGAGAAAGAACTCCCGCAACCGCAAGACTTGGTCGAGTTCGGGTTCACGAATACGAATCCTTGCTGCATCAGGGTTTCGTGGTAATCGAGAGTCATCCCGTGCAGATAGATAAAGGACTTCGGGTCCACAAAAACCCGCACATCTCCAAATTCGAATACACGGTCGCGCTCGCGCGGTTGCGTATCGAACCGTATGTTGTAAGTCAGTCCCGAGCATCCGCCGCCCTGCACGCCCAAGCGAAGCCCACCCTGCTCCGGCGAAACGTTTTCTTTCACCATGGCTAAGCGAATCTTCTTGAGCGCGTTTTCGGTCACCTGGATGCCTTTGGCCGGAGCCGTGGGTGCGGCGGGTTTGACCGCTTGCTCTTTGAGCGCTTCGTCTTTGACTACTTGGTCCATGACTGATTTTAGTGCTTTTGGCCGATTTCCGTAGAGACGGGGCGAGCCCATCTTGACGGCAACTGACCTACTGCGCCGCCCGCACTTCCACGGGTTTCACGGATTCCTGCTTCTTTTTCCAGTCGCCGATTGCGGCACGGATCGCATCTTCGGCCAGCACCGAGCAGTGAATTTTCACTGGCGGCAGAGCCAGTTCCTTCACGATCTCGGTGTTCTTGATCTCGAGGGC
>JBEKFN010000070.1:0-13599 GCA_050013295.1 Terriglobales bacterium | reverse complement strand
AGGCGGCCCCGCAAGCAGCCAGCGGAGCGCAGCGGCACAGCACACCGCCTTCATTGTCGCTGCCCGTAGAGTTGCTGGCGCTGGTTTTCTCCGCGAACTCAAAGGCGCAGGACCCTCGCCTACGAGAAGCGTTGGCGCTCGCCATTGATCGCAAGCCCATCCAGTCCGTGCTCTTGAAAGGCGCGGGAGAGCCCGCCGCCAGCATTCTTCCCAACTGGATGACTGGCTACAGCGCAGTCTTTTCCGCACAACCGAACCCGCAACGCTCCCGGACTCTGCTCGCGGGCTCGCGGCCACCCACGCTCAATCTGAGCTACGATCCAAGGGACCCGCAATCCCAACTGATCGCCGAGCGCATTGCCCTCAACGCGCGCGAAGTTGGCATCACCGTGCAAGTATCGTTGTCGGGAGCGGAAGACATCCGCCTGATGCGCGTAGCGCTGCCGAGTCCCGATCCAGCCACGTCGCTCGGCGAAGCGGCGCGTCAACTGGGATTGCCGCAGCCCGCACTCCCGGCGATTCCTGGCAACAACTCTTTGGAAGAGCTGTATCAGGCCGAGCGCGGTCTGCTCGCGGGATACGCCGTTATCCCGCTTTTTCATTTGCCGGTGGCGACTGCGGCGAGCGCACGCGTGCGTGACTGGGAACCGGGACGACCGGGCGATTGGAGCGAGTCGGGGCTCTCGGTGGCTGAGATTTGGCTCGATGATTCGCGGCCCGAGGCAGGCTCGCGATGAGCTTTCGCCAGAAACTTCTTCTGTTGTTTGCGGCAACCGTCCTGCTCTGCGTCGCGGTCATATCGGCGTCGGTGTACAGCACTATTCGGCGCACGTTCGAGCAGGCGGATCAGGTCCGCGCGAATGCGGTCGCCGCTCAGTTTCGATCGGAGTTCCAGCGGCGAGGGCTGGAGGTTGCGCGCGAGGTCGAATCGGTGGCAGCCAGCGAAACCGTGCAGCATATCGCTCTCGAGATGAACCGCGGCGCCACTGACTCAGGCGAGTACGTCGGCCAGGCCCACACTCTCGCGGGGCAACAGCACCTCGATTTTCTCGAACTTGTCGACTATCGCGGCGCCATCCTCTCCTCTGCGCAGTGGCAGGCGAAATTCGGATATCCCGAAGCGGCCATTTCCCAAGCTACGCCCGCCCCAGCCACGACTCCCGCGCCTGCTCTCCCAGCCGGAGCGTTTCTCAAACGCGAAGAGCTGCCCGATGGCGCAACCCTCGGCCTGTTTGCCGTGCGGGTGGCCCGCGTAGGAGAACAACCTCTGTACGTGATTGGCGGCGAGCGGCTCGATCAGGGCTTCCTTTCGACGCTCGACATTCCCACCGGGACACGTGTACTGCTGTATCAAAACCTGGACGCGAAATGGAATCCAAAATCTCTGCTCGATTTGAACGGACCGGCCGCGGGCGTCGACCAGATCGCTCCGCTGGTCGCACAGGTACGCGACACACTTCAGGAATCTCAACGCGTGATCCATTGGACTTCCGATTCCGCCGACGCCGAAGTCTTTCATGCCATCCCACTGACCGGACCCATCTTCAATACGACGAATCAGAGTTCGCCAAATCTAGGTTCGCCAAATCAAGGCCCGCTGAATCAGAGCCCGGCCAATCAGCAACTGATGGGCGTTCTGCTCGTCGGCAGTTCGCGGCGTCCGCTGATCGAACTGCAAAGGCAGATCGTCTCCACCGCCATGCTGGTCGGCGGTGGAGGAATTTTCGTGGCCGTGCTAGCCAGCCTGTGGTTCGCAGCCCGCGTCACACGCCCGGTCGTCTCGCTGGCTGAAGCTGCGCGCCGGGTCGCCGCGGGCGATCTCGGAGCCAAGGTCGAGGTGGAATCGAGCGATGAACTGGGCGAACTGGCGGCGTCGTTCAACCGCATGACGGAAGATCTCCTGCAGCAAAAAGACCGGACTCTGCAGGCCGAGCGCGTGGCCGCATGGCGCGAACTGGCGCGGCGCTTAGCGCACGAATTGAAGAATCCTCTTTTTCCCCTGCAAGTCACGGTTGAGAATCTGCTGCGCGCGAAACAGAAATCGCCCGAGATGTTTGAGGAAGTTTTTCACGAGGGGACCGCGACCCTGCTGGCGGAAATCGACAATCTGAAAAGCATCATCGGCCGCTTCAGCGAATTCTCCAAGATGCCGCAGCCCCAGCGCCGGCCGACGCAAGTGAACGATGTGGTGAACTCGGTGCTGCGCGTCTTTCATGCGCAATTGCGAGGTAACGATAAAGAGAAGAATCGGATCGTGGTGCGCACAGAGCTTGCCGAGGCGTTGCCCGAAATTTCAGCCGACCCCGATCTGCTGCATCGGGCGCTGCAAAACCTGGTGCTCAACGCGATCGACGCCCTGCCGCAAGGCGGAGAGTTGGCGATTCGCACCCGCGATCTAGGCGATCGGATTGAATTGTCGGTTTCCGATACCGGCTGCGGCCTGACCCAGGAAGAATGTGGGCGCCTGTTCACTCCTTATTACACGACCAAGCAGCATGGCACGGGGCTTGGGCTGGCGATTGTGCAGTCTGTAGTAAGCGATCACGGCGGCAAAATTTCCGTCGAAAGCACGAAAGAAAAGGGAACGACGTTTCGCATCGAATTACCGTGCGATTTCTCGGCGTACTCGGCGTCTCTGCGGTAGATTTGGGTTTGCATTTCAGTTGAGGTCAACAACCGTGGCGCAAAAAGCGCACCTGCTGATCGTAGATGACGAGGCCAACACACTGGCCTCGCTGTCGCGGGCGTTTCGTCTGGAGGGTCATGAAGCCACCGTCTGCGACAACGCAAACAAGGCTCTGGACCTGGCTAAATCGCAGTCCTTCGACTTGATACTTTCCGATGTCGTGATGCCCGGCAAAGACGGGCTGACGCTTCTCGAAGAACTCAAAGCGCAAGGCGTGCCGGCTCCCGTCGTCATGATGTCGGGCCAGGCGCACATCGAGATGGCCGTGCGTGCTACGCGGCTGGGCGCACTCGACTTTCTGGAAAAACCGATCTCCACCGAAAAATTGCTGCTCACGGTGGAGAACGCGCTGAAGCTCGGCCGCCTCGAGCGCGAGAATCGCGACCTGGAACGCCGCCTCGGCAAGCACGAAATCGTCTGGAAAGGCGAGACCATGCGCCGCGTGATGGCGCAAGTGGAACGCGTGGCCGCCAGCGAAACGCGCGTCTGCATTCTCGGCGAGACCGGCACGGGGAAAGAACTGGTGGCGCGCACGCTACATGAGCGCAGTCCGCGGGCCGGCGCTCCGTTCGTCACGTTGAACTGCGCCGCGGTTCCGGCGGAGCTGATTGAATCCGAATTGTTCGGCCACGAAAAAGGATCGTTCACCGGCGCGGCCGGCCGCCACCTCGGCAAGTTCGAGCAAGCCCAGCACGGCACGATTTTCCTCGACGAAATCGGCGACATGCCGCTCACCATGCAAGCCAAGCTGTTGCGGGTGCTCGAGGAAGGCGAAGTGGAGCGCATTGGCGGCGATCGCGCCATCACCGTGGATGTGCGAGTCGTCGTCGCCACCCACCGCGATCTCGAAGCGCAAGTGCGCGACGGCAAATTCCGGCAGGATTTATTTCATCGCGTGTTCGTCTTTCCCCTGCGCCTGCCCCCGTTGCGCGAACGCCGCGAAGACATCCCGGCGCTGATCGAGCATTTCGCTGTTCAAGTGACCGCCACCAACGGATGGAAGCCCATGCGCTTCACCGAAAGTGCGATGGCCGCGCTGCAAGAGCAGCCGTGGCCGGGCAATGTCCGCGAACTCAGAAACGCAGTCGAGCGGCTGATGCTGCTCGCAACTTCGGATGAAATCGCCGGCGAAACCGTGGCACTGGCGCTGCCCGCATCAGTTGCCGCGCCCGATTCCGCATCGGCCAGCACCGGTCCGCTAGCCGACCGCGTGCGCGCCTTCGAGAAGCAAACCATCCTGGCGGAGTTGAAACGCAATCACCACCAGATCTCAAACACGGCGCGTGCGCTCGGACTCGAGCGATCGCATCTTTACAAGAAGGCCGAACAGGTGGGGATTGATCTGAAAGCAGCGAAGAACGAGGGCGACCACCCATAATAAGTTGTCATCCTGAGCGCAGCGAAGGACCTACGCATTTCGCGTGTGCCAGCGGAATACATAGGTCCTTCGCTGCGCTCAGGATGACACACCGTATTTATGTCGCAAATTTACAGTTCAACACCCGAGTCCGTTTGCAATTTCTGCCCCACACATACGACAATCGCATCGTGCCCAGCACTAGCTTTTATCAGGAACCGCAAGCCGTCAGCCCCTTCCGTCCGGGCGCGCTCGTGATCGCGACCTTGGCCAATCCGCGCGAAAAATTCTGGGGCGCGATTCTCCACCTTTCGGCCGAAGGCCTCAGCCTGCGCGGTGTCGATGTCGCCTCCTTCGACGATCTGGCCTCGCAGATCAAAAGCGGCGAACCCTTCACCTCCGGCGTCGTTTTTTTCCCCATGCACCGCGTGGAGCGCATAGAACTGGATCTTCCCGAGGGAAACATACTCTCGCTCGCCCAGCGTTTCGCGCAGAAGACCGGACAGGATCCCGCCCCGCTTCTGGTGAGCGAGTTTCTCGCGCGCGCCGGAGGAGAACCTGCCCACGGAGAAAAAGAGCGGTGAACTACCGGCAGATCCTGACCGCGCCCAACCAGCTCACGCTGCTGCGGATGATTTTCCTGCCCTTCATCGTCATCAATCTAGTCAAGCACGATTTTAAATTGGCGCTGGCGCTGTTCATTCTCGCTGGAATGAGCGACGGCCTCGATGGCCTGCTGGCCCGCACCCTGCATCAGCAAACCTTGCTCGGCCAGTATCTCGACCCCATCGCCGACAAGCTGCTGATGAGCGGAATGTTTCTTGTGCTCTCGATCGAACGGCTGATTCCCTGGAAATATACGGTCGTGGTGTTCAGCCGCGACGTCTCCATCCTGCTGATCAGCGGCGTGCTGTTCATGATTGCCGGTCTGCGCGATTTTCGCCCCAGCATCTTCGGCAAAGCCAATACCTTCGCCCAAGTGGCCGCGATTTTCTTCGTCCTGCTGCTGCTCATCGAGCCCGTACGCTGGGTGTGGATCGCGCGCACCACCTTCCTGCGCGCCACCTTTATCTTCACCATCGTCTCCGCCGTGCACTACGCATTTCTGGTGCAGCACCGGCTGCATGTGCACGGGTCGCCTCCCGCAATCGAGCAGCCTTAGTCCCCAGGGATGCAATGCGGCTCGGCCCGGCTGCTTCGCATCGCAGGCTGGGCCGCCATAGGTTGGACCGGCGCCTTGTTCCGCAGGAGAGCGGACTCTACAGGTGCGCCCGCCCACTTATCCTTCAACTTGAGGAAGGGTTCTTCAAAATAACGCCGCGACAGAAATGCAATGAGAGTTGCAGCCCCCGCGCCGACAAGGAAGCGTATGAGTATGAGCGTCAGGGGAGCGTCGCCCCGAACTGTCAACCGCGCCAGACGTATCGCAACCGGCGCTACGAAATGGCCGGTCACTTCAAATACAAGAGTGTGGATAAGGTACAAACCGTAACTGATCTCTCCGAAGAACTGCAGCACAGGACGCTGTACAATCTGCGCCCAGCGGCTCGCCCCCAGCAAAAGCGCAGTGCCCAACGTTCCCGTAAACAGCACATTGAACAGCGTCCAGCGTAGTGATGCACCCAAGAGCGTGGTTGGAGGGACGGGCGAGAGAGTGCCAAACCGCGCCCCTAGGGCTATGAGCAAGAGCGATGCTGTAATGCAAAGAGCAGAAAACCATTTCATGGACCGGCGGTCTGTGAGCAGGGTCCGGCTCGAGATCGCTAATAGTGAACCGCTCGCCAGTCCGTCGGCCACCATCCACGTGTACCAGACCTCCGCCGGGTGTCCGCATGCAAACGCGATGGCCCTCAAAAGAGGGCAGCCGAGAAAGACCGCGAGGGCACAGAACGCCAGCGCTCGCCGCGAAAGGTTGCGCACCGCTGCGGGCCAAAGCAAGTAAAACTGCTCTTCCACTGCCAGCGACCACAAGGGCCCGTATTGCATGGCTACACCGAAGAAGTTGGTTACATTCGACAAGTAAATGAGGCTCAACCCGACAAAGCTCCACGAGATTCGACCGTCCACAACACCAATCCGCGGCAGCAGCAACAGAAGCAGCAGAAGCAGTAAGTAGGCGGGCAGAATTCGCAGAGCTCGTCGAACGTAAAAACTCTTGTAGTACCGCGGCGTTCCCTTGCTCTCCAGGAGTATGCCCGTGATCAGAAAGCCCGAGAGCACAAAGAAAAGGTTTACTCCCAACCAGCCAAAGCGAGTAGCAGCGAAAACGGCGCGCACGATCCCTGGCAAGCCCGTGGTATCGCATTGCGAAAACCCGTGGTAAAAAACGACGGCGAGAATCGCCACGCCGCGGAGCGTGTCCAATTCGGGCATTTTGCGGCGGAGCAGCTGGTTTGGAATATAGCCCTTCAATGAGGAGTCACTGTCCCGAAATCTAGTAGGCAGAGCCGGTATTGTCAATCGCAAGAAAGCAGTGTGCCGGCTGATTAACGCCCAGCTCGAATGCACGAGCGTGGAACACTTTGAATTGCACCCGCCAGTAACTATCAGCGCACCCCATTTGACCCCTTTTCCAGCGGCACCCTAGAATGAAAGTTCGTACTCTGCTCGCGAACTCATCCATGGCACTGCGTCTCTATAACACTCTTTCCGGGAAGATCGAAGATTTCCATCCGCTCGACGGCAACCGCGTCCGCATGTATGCCTGCGGACCGACCGTCTATGACTACGGCCACATCGGCAATTTCCGCACATTCATCGCCGTCGATCTTCTTTATCGCTTTCTGCGCCAAAGCGGATACGACGTCCGCTACGTCATGAACATCACCGACGTCGACGATAAAATCATTCGCAACTCCGCGCGCGACGGCGTGACCGTGCAGCAATACACCGCAAAGTTTGTGAAGGCCTTCCTCGAAGATTCATCAACGTTGAACATCGAGCAACCGATTCTGGTGCGCGCGACTGAACACATCAATGAGATGGCCGGCTTCATTGCGGAACTGGTGAAGAAAGGCTTTGCTTACCGCACCGACGACGGTTCGTACTATTTCCGCATCGCGAAATTCCCCGCGTACGGCAAGCTTTCGAAAAAAGATTTTGCCGGCATGGCCGACGGTGCGCGCGTCGACGTAGACGAATACGAAAAGGACAGCGCCCGCGACTTCGCCCTCTGGAAGGCTCCTAAGCCGGGCGAAGCCTCGTGGGATACGGCGATTGGGCCGGGGCGTCCGGGCTGGCACATCGAGTGCTCGGTGATGTCGATGGAGCAACTCGGGCCGAGCTTCGACTTGCACGCCGGCGGCGAAGATTTGATTTTCCCGCATCACGAGAACGAAGTCGCGCAATCAGAGGCGCTCAGCGGAAAGCCGTTTGTTCGCTATTGGTTTCATGCGCGTTTTCTGCTGGTCGAAGGCCAGAAGATGTCAAAAAGTCTTGGGAATTTTTTTACCATTCGAGACCTCGTGTTGCGCGGGCATAAGCCGTCGTCGATCCGCTGGCTGCTTACGCAGGTGCCCTATCGCAATCAGTTGAACTTCACTTTCGACGGCTTGAAGTCCGCGGCCAGTTCGGTGGAGAAACTGCGCAACTTCCGCTTCCGCCTGACGAGCACTCACTTCCCCGCTGGTACCACCCAGCCGATGGCGCAACTGGCGAATGAAACCATCGCGCGAATGAAGAGCGCTCTCGACGACGATTTGAACACCGCCGAGGCGCAAGCCGCCATGTTCGACATGTTACGCAAAACCAACACCGCGCTCGATGCCGCGGAAGCTGGCCAGAACGAGGTCCGTCAGGACGACGTGAAGACGCTGCTCGCGGCGCTCGAAAAGTTCGACGAAATATTTGGCGTGCTGAAAGATGACGATCAGCCTAAGATGAAAGCCATCCTCGACTGGGCTCGCGCCGAAGGGCGCGAAAAAGAAATCGGCCCCGAATTGCTGGACATCGCCGGCTCCGCACAACTCGCCGACGAACAAGTCAATCGAAAGCTGGCCGAAATGGAAGCCGCGAGAAAAGCGCGAAACTTCAAAACCTCCGATGCACTGCGCGCCGAACTGACCGCGGCCGGTATCATCGTGGAGAATACAAAAGACGGTGTGCGCTGGAGAAGAAAGTAGGGAAATTTGTAATTGGTAATTTGTAATTTGCAATTTAGATCGGCGGACTTGCGGGTTTCAATTACAAATCACAAATTGGAAATTACAAATTCTTATGCTCTCCCTCGACGAATATCTTCGCGAAGCCGAACAGGCCCACGGCCATCTTTGCGCGGGGCAGGTACTGGGCGTGCGCCTGGCCATGTTGGGGCTTGAGAAGCTGGGCATTGAAGATCCTCGCGGAAAAGATCGGAAGCGTCTGGTGACGTTCGTTGAAATCGACCGCTGCGCCACCGACGCCATCGCCGTAGTCACCGGATGCCGTCTCGGAAAACGCGCTCTGAAATTTCGCGACTGGGGAAAGATGGCCGCGACCTTCGTGGACGTGAGCACCCGACCCCGCCCAAGCGAAGCTTGGACGGGGCACCCAGCCATCCGCATCGCCGCGAAAGAATCGTCAAAGGCGCTGGCGCGCACCATGCATCCCGAAATCGAAAGCAAGAACCAGCAGCAGATGTTGGCCTATCGCGAGATGGCGGAAGACGACTTATTCACTAAGCAGTGGGTGAAGGTCGAACTCCCCGCGGAAGAGTTCCCCGGATACAAAGGCGAGCGCATCGTCTGCGCCGAGTGCGGCGAAGGCATCAACTTCCGGCGCGAAGTTCTGCGCAATGGTCTTGTCCTATGTCGCGCCTGCGCTGGCGAGAGATATTACGAAATTCTCTAGATAGCGGCTCGCTTCGCTCGCTGGACGGACGAATGCGTCCGTCCCTACGTGGGCTTTCTTGATTGCTCGTACGCATGCGCGACTCTCAGCAGCGTCGCCTCATCGAAATGCCGCGCAAACAACTGCAGCCCGATCGGCAGCTTCTCATGATTCTCGCCGCACGGAACTGAAATTCCGGGAATGCCCGCCAGATTCGCAGTTACGGTGTAGATATCGGCCAGATACATGGCCAGCGGATCATTCACCTTCTCACCTAACTTGAAAGCTGGTGTAGGGCAGGTCGGCGCAGCGATCACATCCACTTTCTTGAAGGCCTCGTCGAAGTCGTGCGTCAGCAGCGTGCGCACTTTCTGCGCCTTCAGATAGTAGGCGTCATAATATCCAGCGCTCAGTGCGTAGGTGCCGAGCATGATGCGGCGCTTGACTTCCATGCCGAATCCGCCGTCGCGGCTCAGCCGGTACATTTCAGAAAGATTGTTCGCCTTGGCCCTGAAGCCGTAGCGCACACCGTCAAAGCGCGCCAGATTCGCCGACGCCTCGGCCGTGGCCACGATGTAATATGTGGGAACCGCATACTCCGTGTGCGGCAAGCTCAACGGCACAACCTCGCATCCCAACCCGGCCAGCTCTTGGATCGCAGACTCCACCGCCGCGCCGACCTCTGGATCGAGCCCCGAGCCGAAGTATTCTTTGGCCACGCCAATCTTCAAACCCTTGATGGGTTTCTCAAGTTCCGCCACATAGTCGGGCACCGGCACTTCTGCGGAAGTCGAATCCATGGGATCGCGGCCCGCGATTATGCGCAGCACCAGCGCGACTTCCTTCACCGTTTTCGCAAACGGGCCGATGTGATCGAGCGACGACGCAAAAGCAATCAGCCCGTAGCGCGACACCCGCCCATAGGTAGGCTTCAAACCGACCACGCCACAAAACGACGCGGGCTGGCGAATCGATCCGCCGGTATCGGAGCCGAGCGTCGCCACCGCCATCTCCGCAGCCACCGCCGCCGCCGAACCACCCGACGAGCCACCCGGCACGCGGCTCTTGTCGCGCGGATTGTGCACGACGTGATACGCCGAGTTCTCATTGGACGAGCCCATGGCAAACTCATCGCAGTTGAGCTTGCCCAAAATCACCGCGCCCGCCGCTTCCAGGCGAGCCACCGCCGTGCAGTCATACGGCGGAATAAAATTATCGAGAATTTTCGAACCGGCGGTAGTGCGTACGCCGTTCGTCACCATGACGTCTTTGATCGCAACCGGAACTCCCCCGAGCGGCGGCAAAGGCTTGCCCGCCGCGGCCATCGCGTCGATGCGTGCGGCCTGCGCCAGCGCGCGGTCTTTGCAAACCGTAAGATACGCGCCAATCTCGAGATCTTCTTTCCGGATGCGCTCGTAGAAGTCGTGAGCCAGAGCGGTCGCGGTTGTGTGCCGCTCGGCGATCGCGCTCCGAACGTCATCAATCGTCAATTCCGACACCGTCTATCTCTCATCGCTATCACTATCTCTCAATCACTTTCGGCACTTCGAAAAATGTCCCGTCCGTGTCCGGAGCATTCTTCACCGCGACATCGTGCGGCAACGATTCCCGCAGACCGTCCTTCACATCCTCACGGATGGCGTACGCGAACCGATCGCTTCCGTGCCGCGACTCGTCCACGCCATAGCGATCCGAGACCTGGGCCATGGGCGCAACTTTGTCGGTCTCCAGTTCGTTGAGTCGCTCCATATATTCAAGAATGGAGTTCAAATCGCGCAACATGCGAGCGCGCTCTTCCTCGGTCAACTCGAGGTTGGCTAGATCGGCCACGTAGGCGACGTCCTTATCAGTAACCTTCATAAGTCTGCGGCGCAGCCCGCGATGCAGAGCCCGCGCGGAAGAATCCGGCCGCTGAAACGTGTCCCTAATCCTTCACCACGAACTCAATCCGCTTGACCGAAGTCGCGGAATACTTGTTGATCAGAGCCACATAACGCGGCGCCAGGTTGGTGAGTTCCCGACGCCATCCCGCGTCGGCAACTTCCACTCGCAGAACACCATCGGAAAAAATCAGCGCCCGAGTTCGCTCGGCCACCGCACTGCCACACGCAACGGGCCAGGCCAGCAACGCGCTCTCCCGCGCCGGCGCGCGATGGAGAGCTTTGGCGATGATGGTTTCCAGTCCGGCGGCAGCACGGTTCAAGGCAAGACTCCGGAGTCGCGAACGCGATCAGAACAGCAATATCAGAACAGCAGTCGGAAGGAACAATTGTAGCATCGGAAAATGTTGCGTCCCTCTACCGGGCCAAGGCTTACGAGGCCGTCGCCGCCACAGCCTTGGCGCGCTTCTTGGCGAGCTTGCGCAGGTGGGTCGCCGAATACAGACTTCCCCGGCAGCGCGCCGCACCGCATAAACAGGGCGCGTCATCCTCGCCATCGTAGAGGTTGTAGTCGTACGTCAATTCCTCTCCAGCCGCAATATCGCGCAGCGCGATGATCCACATCTTGCCGCGAATCTGATCGGTCTCGCAGTTCGGTTTGCAGGAATGATTGACGAAGGCGGCCACGCCGTAGCCATCAATGATGCGCTTGCCACCATCCAGGCCGAATAGATACGTGTTCTCGAAGTCGTCATAAAGATCGTCGGCCTGTTCGTAGGTGAGGTACTCGCCCACGTATTCCACGATCAGCGCCCCTTTGCGTATCGGCCGCGTGGTGTAGCAACCATAGGAGTGAATGCGAGACTGGCGAAGGATGAGCGTCATAGGGCGTTGGTCGATTTTATCTGGAATCGTTTGTCTTTGGCGCCGGATAAGCTTCGAGCTGCGAGCCACGAACTGGAGGCATCGGGTTTGCTCGAAGCTCGCGGCTCGAAGCCCGCAGCCCAGCCGCCTGCTATCATTCATAGGAATAATACGAATCCGACCAGTGAGGAGGCGAGCGACCATGGCCCATCAGCATCCAGCGCGCTTTCTGAAGATTGTCGACGACGCCAAGCAGCGCGTCCGCGAAACCACCGTTGACGAAGTCAAGGCGCGGCTCGATCGCGGTGACAAATTCGTTCTCGTAGACGTCCGCGAAGACCGCGAATTCGACGCCGACCACCTGCCCGGAGCCGTCCACCTGGGCAAGGGCATCATCGAGCGCGACATTGAGGGCAAGTATCCCGATCTAGAAACTCCGCTCGTACTCTATTGTGGCGGCGGCTTCCGTTCCGCGCTGGCCGGCGATAACTTGCAAAAAATGGGATACACGAATGTCATATCCATGGATGGCGGAATTCGCGGTTGGCGCGAAAGGGGTTTTCCGCTGGAGAAGTCGAAGTAAATAGCGGGTCGCAAGCAGCGCCCCATGCGCCTTCGGCGTATGTTCATTTCTGAACGAACTGAACCTCCGAGCGTCCGGCAGTTTGCATACCACCCGCTTCTCTGAAAAAATACCTATAGGTACTGTGGGGTTTTCTGCGATGTCTCAAATCGGAAGCTTTGCGCTGCTGCTGGCGCTCGGCCTGAGTGCGTATTGTTTCCTGGCAGGCTTCGTGGCGTTGTTCCGCCGGGATGCCGCTTCGGCTCGCCTCGGTGAGACCGCCCGCCGCGCCGGAATCGCCACTTTCGCCGCCGTGCTGCTGGCAGGCATCGTTCTCGTAGTCGCGGCGTTCAACGACGACTTCTCCATCGCCTACATCTTCCATCACAGCAATCGCGACTTGCCGGCCGCCTATAAGTTCGCCGTGCTATGGTCCGGTCAGGAAGGCTCGCTGCTGTTCTGGTCGCTGCTGCTGGCCGGCTACGGGTTTGTTCTCCGCTTGCGCTACAAAACCGATCAGCGGCTGTTCGCCTACGCTTCGGTGATCATCGCCTCGGTGCAGGTTTTCTTCCTGCTGATTCTGAATTTCGCGGCGCACCCGTTCGCTATCATGCAGGGCGCGCTCCCCGCGGATGGCACCGGATTGAATCCTCTGCTGCAGTATCCCGAGATGGTCATCCATCCGCCGATGCTCTACCTGGGATACGTCGGCTTCACTGTTCCCTTCGCCTTCGCGCTGGGTGCGCTCATCATGAAGTACCCCGGCGAGAAATGGATTCAGATCACGCGCCGCTGGACCATGGTGACCTGGTGCTTCCTCACCGTCGGCGTTTTCCTCGGCGCGCACTGGGCTTACGCTGTCCTCGGATGGGGCGGTTACTGGGGATGGGACCCGGTGGAAAATGCCTCGCTCATGCCCTGGCTCACCGGCACTGCGTTTCTGCATTCCGTCATGATGCAGGAAAAACGCGGCATGTTGAAAGTCTGGAACATGGCGCTCATCTTCGCGACCTTCCTGCTTTCGATGCTCGGAACATTTCTCACGCGCTCAGGAGTGATCAGTTCGGTGCACGCTTTCGCGCAATCCTCGATCGGCACCTGGTTCCTGGTCTTCATCGGATTGACCCTCGCCGTTTGCAGCTTTTTCCTGGTGGCGAACCGATCGTATCTCAAGAGCGAACACAAGCTGGAATCGCTGGTTTCACGCGAATCCAGTTTCCTGTTCAACAATCTTCTCTTACTGGTCGTCTGCTTCACCATCCTGTGGGGCACGTTTTTCCCGATCCTTTCGGAATTCGTGCAAGGACACAAAGTCACGGTGGGGCCGCCGTTTTTCAATCGCGTTGCCATTCCGGTGGCCCTGCTGCTCCTGTTGCTAACCGCCGTCGGACCGCTGCTCGCCTGGCGTAAGACCTCTGTCGAAAGCCTCAAGCGGAATTTCCTG
>JBEKFN010000069.1:0-20297 GCA_050013295.1 Terriglobales bacterium | reverse complement strand
TCACGTGCTCGGCTTGGACGGGCGAGGACGCCCGTCTCTCCACATGCTGCGGCTATTCCTCCGGCTCTTCGGCATCGTTCACGACATCGACAACGCGGCTGCGTATGGAGAATACGACCTTAGCATCGTCGCCGTGCTGAAAGGTGACGCGCATAGGCGTGCGTTCCCAGACTGGCGGCGGGCACTCCGAGTCGGGATCGTCGGCTCCGGCGGGTTCGCCTGCTTCTTTTTTCAGGATCGGCTTGCGTCGTCCTACCTGGGCGACGACCGCATACAGTTTCTTGCCGTCTTCGGAGACTCCGCAGTAGGCGATGTAATCGCGATACCAGCTCGCCGTCGAATAGAAGGGATCGAACTCGGGCAGGTTGAGTTGGGACACACGTCCGGTGAGGCGGTCGACCAGCAGCCAGCCACCGCGTTGCCATTGCCAGCGCGTGGCGTCGGCGTTGGCACTAGCGTTGGCCGTCTCAGTGGGCAGCGCATCGTTCACGCGAAACGCGCGCCGCACCACAAACAGGCGGTCGGTCAGCTCATGCGGAGTTCCGGTAGTGTATTCCTTGAGCCGCGTATCCACAAACAACGGACGCACTTTCAGGTCGAGCAGCTTCTGCCCAGTGGCGCTGGGCCACTTGGCGGAGATCCATTTTCCAAAAGCGATGACATGCGCTTTCGGGACGGCCGCGCATTCGCTCCACGGCAAGCACATCAGGACGCAAATCAGTAAGAGTTTCCGCAGCATGATGATGGAAGAGTGGCACGGCGCGGAATATCGCGGCAATGACGCCTGAACAGCGAAAATGTTCGGTTTTCTCCTGTTTCTCATGGGGTTGACTGTCCTGACTACCGCCTGCCGGGCCAGTGGCGCAGTTTCCGGGGCTGTGGGAGACTAGGTTTACGGCCAAGTGCAATCTGCCGCAAAGCGAAGTGAAGTGATGAATCTTCCGCCACGACAGCGCCGGACAACCCTTTCTCCGCACTCGAACTCTTATGCGGATATGGGTGATTTGCTGCCAGGGCGCCGGAAGCAGTCGATTCTGGTGGTCGACGACAATGCGGTGATCGCGGGGCTGCTGAAGGAGATGCTGGTGCGGCGCGGCTATCCAACGGTCGTAGTGCAGAACGCGGCTGCGGCGGAGGTGGAAATCCGGCGCGAGGCTCCGGACCTGATTTTGCTCGACGTGATCATGCCCGGCAAAACTGGCTACGAACTGTGCCGCGAACTCAAAGCGGATGTCAAGACGCGGCTGATTCCCATCGTCATGATTACCGGCCTGAGCGATCGGGAAGACCGCCTGAAGGGCATTGAAGCCGGCGCCGACGATTTTCTGACCAAGCCAATCAGTCCCGAGGAATTGTTTGCGCGGGTGAGTTCGTTGCTGAAGTTGAAGGAATTCACCGACGAACTGGAGACGGCGGATTCCGTGTTGTGCACGCTGGGGCTCAGCGTAGAGGCGCGCGACCCGTACACCGAAGGCCACTGTGAGCGCTTGGCGCGCGATGCCGCGGATCTGGGGCGATTTCTCGGGGTGGATGATGAATCCATTGTGGCCCTGGAGCGGGGCGGCTACCTGCACGACCTGGGAAAGATCGCGGTGCCGGATGAAATCCTCAAGAAGGGAAGCGATCTGACGCCGGCGGAGTGGGAGATCATGAAGAAGCATCCGGTGACGGGCGAGACCATTTGCCGGCCCTTAAAGTCGCTGCGGCGGGTGCTTCCGATCATCCGCTACCATCACGAGCATTCGGACGGCAGCGGCTATCCGGATGGGCTACGGGCGGCCGAGATTCCGCTTTTGCCCCGCATCCTGCAGGTGGTGGACATCTACGATGCGTTGCGCACGGCGCGTCCGTATAAGCCGGCGCTCGGCCACGAGCAGGCGGCGATGACCATGCGTGCCGAAGCGCAAAGCGGACTCTGGGACGAGGAACTGGTCTCGGAGTTTTTCGTCATGCTCGACAAGCGCCGCCAGGTGGCATGAATCATTGAGTCATTGAATGATTGAATCATTGAGCCATTGACTCGCTGCCTTAATCGTTCAATGATTCAATGTCTCAATGATTCAATGACTCTGACCTACAGTTTCGTCATTCCCGCCTATAACGAAAGCGTACGCATCCGGCCTACGCTGCATGCGCTTCTCCGCCATGTGCAGGAACAAAACTGGGACGCGGAAATTCTGGTGGTGAACGACGGCTCGAGTGACGATACGGCGCAAATCGTGCGCGAATACGGCAAGTCGCATCCCCACATTCTGCTGGTGGAGAATCCCGGGAACCGTGGCAAGGGTTACAGCGTGCGCAACGGCATGCTGCACGCGCGCGGCGACATTTGCCTGTTCACCGATGCCGATCTTTCTTCCCCGATCACGGAGGCGCAGAAACTGTTCGACGCGATTGGCCAGGGCGCGGATATAGCGATCGGGTCGCGCTGGCTGCAAGTGGACCTGCAGACCGAGCGGCAGCCCCTGTACCGGCAGGCGTTCGGACGAATCTTCAATCTGGTGCTGCGGCTGATTCTGGGTTTACGTTTCGCGGATACGCAGTGCGGATTCAAAGCTTTTCGGCGAGACGCCGCGCAACGCATTTTTCCTCTGCAGAAAATTGAGCGTTGGGGATTCGATCCCGAAGTTCTGTTTCTGGCCCGGCGCGCCGGCCTGCGGGTGGAAGAGGTCCCGGTGTTGTGGGCGCACAGTGAGGGGACGCGGCTGCATCCTTTCCGCGACGGACTGCGAATGTTCGTGGAAGTATTGCGGATCCGGTGGAATGCGATGACAGGGGAGTACGCGGCCGGCGTGGTGCCTTCTCCGGGAAAACTGTAAGTCAGACCATCCCTTGTGTGGGGGCGGGGCTTTGCCCCCTCCAAGCGAGGCGAAGCCCCGCTTCCACACCCGCTAAGAGGCGGCTCGATTATTGGTGTTAGCAGCCAGACGCACGAATTCGGCGATCTGGGCGCCCATTTCTTCGGTGGAGACGGTGCGCTCTCCGTGGCGCGCCAGATCGCGCGTGCGAAAGCCCCCCATCAAGGTTGAGATGACGCCAGCCTCCACGCACTCCGCTTCCCTGGGCAAATTAAAAGTATGGCGCAGCATCAGGGCGACCGAAAGAATGGCGCCTAACGGATTGGCGACACCCTTACCTGCAATGTCGGGAGCCGATCCGTGAACGGGTTCGTAGAGACCGACCGGGCCTCCGATGCTGGCCGAAGCGAGCAGGCCGAGCGAGCCCACGACTCCTCCCGCCTGATCCGACAGGATGTCGCCGAACATGTTTTCGGTGAGGATGACGTCGAATTCGGTGGGCTTGAGGACCAGCGTCATGGCGGCGGAGTCCACGTACATGTGGGAGAGCTGGACATCGGAAGAATCGCGGCCAACGCGAGTCACGACTTCGCGCCAAAGACGCGAGCACTCCAGAACATTCGACTTGTCGACGGAGAGCACACGCCGGCGCCGGGTGCGAGCCAGTTGAAAGGCAACGCGGGCGATGCGCTCGATCTCCGGCTCACTATAGCGCATGGTGTTGATCGCCTGGCGCGCGCCGGGAGCGCCTTCGCCTTCACCTTCAATCGAGCGAGGCTCCCCGAAATACAATCCGCCGAGCAGTTCGCGCACGATGAGAATGTCGGTTCCCTTGACGATTTCTTCGCGCAGAGGCGAGCACGCAGCCAGCGCCGGATAAAAGACTGCGGGACGGAGATTGGCGAAAGCTCCGAGTTCCTGGCGTAGGCGCAACAGTCCAGCTTCGGGACGAAGTTCGCGAGGATTGTGATCGAAGGCTGGGCTGCCGACGGCTCCGAGCAGCACCGCCTGTGAGGCGAGGCAGGCTTGAATGGTGGCGTCTGGCAAGGGATTACCGAATTTTTCCAGCGCGACCCCGCCGATTTCTTTTTCGTCGAGTTCGAGATCGTGGCCAAATCCACTGACCACTTCTTCCAGAACACAAATGGCTTGGGATGTGACCTCGGGTCCTATTCCGTCTCCGGGTAGGGAAGTAACAAGGAGTTGCATGGGATTCTCGGTTCCTTGACGGATATTTTCAGCAGGATACACCCGGAAAGGCCGCTGTGCTAGCCATTTGGGGGGCCTGATTGTCAATATGCGGCTAGTTACACACCCCAGAGATATTCTTCCTGCTCGCTGTGTTGATCGGTGAAGGGCATCAACAGCGTAGCCTGGCCGACGTTGCCGGATACATGAGCCGGATGCGCCTCATTGGAATTGGCGGGAGCGGAGACGGCGCGGGCGAGAGTTACGGCGGCTGCGGCGGGCGGAATCATCCTGCCTTGGCTGCCTGTCACCTCGGCGCTGCCGACGTGGCCGCTGCTGACGTCTTGAATCAGTTCGAGCAAATGGCTGTCCTGAACCTTCTTGATGCGGTCGGCAAGAACTACAAACCTGCGATAGACCTCATCGAGTTCGCGGCGCTCAAACTGGTGTCCCAGTTGTTCGCAGCGCAGGGCCAGCGCGTGCCGGCCGGAGTGCTTGCCCAGCACCAGCCGCGAATCGGGTACGCCCACCGACTGTGGCGTCATGATTTCGTAGGTCAGCGGGTTCTTCAGCATGCCGTCCTGGTGAATTCCGGCCTCGTGCGCAAACGCGTTGCGGCCGGTGATGGCCTTGTTGGGCTGCACGGGAACCCGTGTGATCTCCGCCAACATCTGGCTGGAAGAATATAAGTGTTCGCTGGCGACGGCGGTTTCGTAAGGATAGCGGTCGGGGCGCACCCGCATGGCCATGACGATTTCCTCGAGAGACGCATTGCCGGCGCGCTCGCCGATGCCGTTGATGGTGCATTCCACTTGGCGCGCACCGTCCTGCACTCCCGCGAGCGAGTTCGCGACCGCCAGGCCGAGGTCGTTGTGGCAGTGCGTGGAGATCGTTGCTTTCTCGATGCCGGCGACCTTCTCACGCAGCGTGCGGATGAGTTGCCCGTATTCCTCGGGCATGGTGTAACCGACAGTATCGGGAATGTTGACGGTGGTTGCGCCGGCCGCGATCACGGCTTCGACCACCTGGCAGAGAAACGGGACGTCTGTGCGGGTGGCATCTTCGGGCGAGAATTCCACGTCGGCGCATAAAGACTTCGCGTGCCGAACCGCGTCCCGCGCCTGCTCCAGACACCGCTCACGCGTGATGCGCAGTTTGTACTTCAGATGAATGTCGGAGGTTGCCAGAAAGACGTGGATGCGGGGGTGCGCCGCTCCCTGTAATGCCTGCCAGGCACGGTCCACATCGCCGCTACAAGCGCGAGCCAGGCCCGCGATGATGGGCCGCCGCACCGAGGCGGCGATGCGTTGCACCGCTTCGAAGTCGCCATCGGAGGCGATGGGGAATCCGGCCTCAATCACGTCCACGCCGAGGCGCTCGAGTTGCTTGGCCAAGCGCAGCTTTTCCTGCACATTCATGCTGCAGCCCGGCGACTGCTCGCCGTCACGAAGCGTGGTGTCGAAGATAGTGATGCGCGCCCGATCCATGAATTCCGTACCTCCGGAAAGATTTGACTATCCAATAACTCTATCGGCGGATCAGGGAGGAAGAAAAGCTTATAATGTTTACAGTAGCATTAGCAACAATGATAGTATTAGCAAAGCTTATGAATTAGCTATAATTGACAACTGCTATCAGTTCTCCCTGTGAACCTCTGTGCCCCCTGTGGTTAAGGCTCTCGTCACCGGGAGTACAGAGGTTCACAGGTGAAAACCTGAGGAGCGAGACCCATGGACCTGTCGCAACTAGAAGTCTTCCTCACGGTAGCGCGCGAGCGCCGCTTTTCGCGGGCGGCCGAGAAACTCTTCCGCACGCAATCAGCGGTAAGCCAGACCATCCGGAAGCTCGAGTTGGAGATCGGCGAGCCGCTCTTCGACCGATCTTCCCGCGAAGGCGTACTCACCGACGCCGGACGCGTTTTACAGGAATACGCCGAGAAGTTGCTCAACCTGCGGCAGGACGCACAGACGGCGCTGGAGGAGATGCGCGAGTTACAGAAGGGCCAACTGGCCATCGCCGCCAATGAATTTACCGTGCTCTACCTGTTGCCGGTACTGGGCGAGTTTCGCCGCCTGCATCCCATGATCAAGATCACGGTGCGGCGTTCCTTGGGCAGTCACATTCCCGACGATGTGCTCAAGCACAATGTGGAATTTGGCGTACTTTCCTATGATCCGCAGGAACCGCAGTTGCGCTCGGCAGTGGTTTATCTGGACGAGTTGGTATTTGTAGTTCCTCCGGGCCATCCTCTGGCCTCGGCGACGGAACTCAGCGTCCGCCAGTTGGGTACGGAGTCGTTCGTAGCCCACATCGTCGCGTCGCCTTATCGCGATAAAGTGATCGAAGCGTTCCATCGCCACAAAACTCCGCTCCACATGGATGTGGAACTGCCCACGCTGCAAGCCATCACACGTTTCGTATGCGCGGGGAATGGGGTGGCGCTGGTGCCCGAGATCAGCGTGGAAAACGAAATCAGCCGCGGAGACCTGGTGCGCGTTCCGGTGCGCGATCTGCATTTTCAGCGCAAGCTGCGCCTGGTGTATCGGGAGGAATCCGCGCTGTCGCACGCCGGGAGAGCGTTCTTGAAAGTGGCGGAGCAGGTGGCAAGAGACCGAGGCGGGCGTTATCGCTTCCAGCGCGAAAAGTAGCGCCTATGCCGAGCGTGGCAAGGACTGCACTAGCTCGGTGCTGCGCTCAACACTAGCTCGGTGCTGCGCTCAAAGGCTCGCTCAATACGCACAGAGCAACCGGGAATTCCGCCAAGGCGGCGGAGACGCCGATCTTTGTGTGACCATCGGTTTTCGTCAGTTCCTGAACTTTCCCCGTAAAGACGTTCTGACACTGTTCGCGACCAGCGCAGAACGGGAGCAGAACGTGCGTGTCCTCCCAAATTTGGGCTCCAATTGGCGGGAGGTCGAGGTCATTGAGCAAACTGGCTACCAGGCGCGGCACAACAACGAGTACATTCGTGTGATCAAACTTCCTGGCAAAGGCGATAACATGATCGGCCCTTGCACCCGCAACCACCAAGGGCAGGTACTCGCCCTCCTGAAAAAGGTTGGGTTGCTGCTGACGCAGGCCTAGAGTTTTCCAGATCAAGTACAACTTGATTCGACCGTCCTCAGGCGTCTCCAGCAAGCGGCTTATTGATGACTCATCAGGTGCGCTAAGACGGCTACGGACACACTCGAACATTTGCTGGCGGCGGATATAGTCGACGGGACGACGATTGTCCGGGTCAACCAGACTGAAATCACATAACTCATTGCCCTGGTAGATATCGGGAACACCCGGGCATGTAAGTTTGAGAAGCGTCTGCGATAGGCTATTCCACAGACCGATGCGAGCCACACGGCGCTGGAAGGGAACAAAGTCGTTGAGAAACCGATTCTTGGCGGCCGGATCCAGCAGTGCCTTCACGAAGGACGAAACAGCAGCTTCGTATTCAGTATTTCGATTGACCCAACTAGTGTTCCGCTTCGCTTCACGGATAGCTTTCAACATGTAGGCTTCGATCCGGTCGCAAAAAGTTTTCCAGTCGTTATCGCCCTTGTCGCTCAAGGGATGCGCCGGCCAAGCGCCGATCAATGTCTGATAGAGCAAGTATTCATCGTTCGGCGAAGGCGCGGGTTGTTCGTTCACCAGCCGCTTGTGGCGGCGATTGAAGCGTTTCCAGTCTCGCAGGCGAAGCCTCCATAGTGCCGGCATCTCGGAGAGCACGTTGATCCGGGCGCGTACGTCCTCGGAGCGCTTCGAGTCGTGCGTACTGGTGGCGAGCATGGTGTTCGGCCAGGAGCGCAGGCGTTCCTGGTTTGCAGAGTGAAACTCAGCGGCTGTGATTCCAAACCGGCGAAGATCGCCTCCGACGTCATTCAAGGAGACCAGCCGGTTGTAGATGTAAAAGGCGGTGTCTTCCAGACCTTTAGCCATGACCGGGCTCGTGAACTGCTGGAATTTCATGGCAAAGTTCATGACTGCATCGTGGTAAGCCGAGTTCTGTCCTTCGGCGATGCGGGTGAGAAGCACTTCGCCGATGAAATCAAAGATAGTGGTATCCGCGGCCGGACTTCTCCATTTGGCCGAGGCGATGGCGAGGCGGATGCAGCGTGCATCCTCCTCCGAAACGCCCGCGGAGCTGACGTAGGTGCGGTAGACGGGAAAGCTGGCCACCACTTCCGTGAGCGCTTCGCGCAAGCTGTTGAGCGTGAAGTCACAGGTGCGACGTTTGGAAAGGGCGATACGAGCCAGGTGATTGGCAAGCACGTTCAATTCGCTGGCCAGGGCCACCCGAATAATAAGGTTTCGGCTGCGGTATGCGAGGTCCTCAAAATCGATTTCGTGAGCGATAAAATTTCGGTAAATGCGCTCCAATCGCATCGCTGCTGCCGGGTCTACAAATAGGCCGTTGACGAGATTCGCGAAATCGTAGCCGGTGGTGCCGCTCACCGGCCACTCGGCGCGCAGTCGCTCCGAACTAGTAAGAATTTTCTCGATGACCACATAGTGCGATCTTTCGTCTGAACCGTTGCTCGATCTATTTTCGGAATTGTTCGCGACGACGGCAATGCTGCGGTTGAGGCGTTCGAAGTATTGCGCGGGATCGTAGAGGCCGTCAGGATGGTCGAGGCGCAAGCCATCCACTTTACCTTCTGCCATCAGACTGAGAACGAAACGGTGGGTCGCGTCGAATACTTTCTCATTCTCCGTACAAATGCCGGCGAGATCGTTGGTATCGAAAAAGCGCCGGTAGTTGATGTCATCGGCGGCCACGCGCCAATTGGCTAGGCGAAAGGCCTGCGCCTTGATGAGTTCGTGGAGTTCTTCGAAACTTGCGGGATCAGCGGAGTTTCCGTTGATCAAGTCAACGGCTCGAAAAATGCAGTCGGCGATCGCCGGAACTCGGGAACATAGCTCCGCCAGCCGGCGCTTATTGATCTCCTTGTCGCGGTTGCGCTCGGCGACACGGTCGCTGCTGAGTTCCCGCCTTGCTGGTAAGTGCCTGAAAGCGGTGATCAGGCTCTGAAACTCGAGTAGGTCGGGGTTCTGTCCGCCGAACATCTCGGACGCCTTGGTTCCGCAGTGTTCGAGAACGCGCGGATATTCCTTGGGGTCGACCGGGAAACGATGCTCCCGATAGGCAATGTCGAATTCACCGCGCTCAGAGTGAAAAGTAAGCTTTAGTTCGCCGCTCTCCAGCACCGCGCCATAATGATCGTGAAGGACAGCCACCAGCACTTTTCCGTGGAGCTCATCTTTCAGCGGCTGCCAGTCTATGTCAAAAAAACTGGCGTAAATCGAAGATTCACCATTCTCCAGCACATCGAGCCACCAGGCGTTATCGCTGCCCATCACCCCCATATGATTGGGGACAATGTCGAGGATCAATCCCATGCCGTGCTCGTGGAGCGCGGAGACAAAACGGTCGAAATCCTCAGCGCTGCCGATCTCGGGGTTGAATGAGTTGTGATCCACGATGTCGTATCCATGCATGCTGCCGGGGCGAGCCTTCAGGCAGGGAGAGATATAGCAGTGACTGACGCCAAGTGCGGCAAGATAGGGAACAACTTCGGTCGCCTGAGTGAACCTGAAGTCGCGATTGAGTTGCAGGCGATAGGTCGCGAGCGGGATGTGTGGACGGGGCTTCATGATTCCAGAAACCACACGACCGACCAAGCTGGCAGTGTTCCTGGTTGCAGAGCGTCAACACTCGCTTCCGCGTTGGTATAGATAATATGTGACGCAGAGGATTTCAGGCCAGAGAGAGGAACCGTTCCAAGATTCGCCAACAGAGTGAGTTCGGAATTGTCTCGGAACCTCCAACGCGCGCTGAGGCCACGATCTCCATGGACCTCGTAACCCGCCTCTATCCTGCATGCATTGGAAAGTCGGGGGACAATGTATTCGGACCTTAGTTTCAGCAGTTGGCGATAGAAGCCGAGCCACTCTCTATGGTGCGGTTGCGCAACCACGCTCCAGTTGAGGCGGGAGGCTGCAAAGGTTGTGGCAGCGTTCGGATCGGGGATCCGCTCGCGCTCGGCTGGGTCACTGAACTCCGTGAAATGAGCGAACTCATTTCGGCGGCCCGCGGTAACGGCCGCCGCCAGATCCTTCTCGAAATCACAAAAAAAAAGAAACGGCGATTGAGCTCCGAACTCTTCGCCCATGAACAGCAGCGGTGGCGAAGGGGCGAGCAGAAGAATTGCCGACGCCGCACGGACGGCACGTGGATCCGCAAGTTTGTCGATCCGCTCGCCGAACGCACGGTTTCCGATCTGATCATGATTCTGAAGGAAGGAGACAAACGCGCTGAGCGGCAAGCCCTGGGTTGTCTCACCGCGGGTTGCGCCGTTTCTGTGAAGGGAAGTCTCGCCCTGGTAAGCGAATCCTTCGACCAAACAACGGCCCAATTGGTCCAGAGGATGTTCGGAGTAGTCCGAGTAGTATCCATCCTTCTCACCCGTGATCAGTACGTGCAATGCATGGTGGATATCGTCGTTCCACTGGGCCGTGTAAGTTCGAGGGCGGCAGCGCTCTTTAGGCGTTACCGTCCTTTGAAGGTAACGTGACTGATTGCGGTCGTTTTCCAGGATGAGATGAACATGGCGATCCGGTGCAACGGAACTCCGAACCGTATCGGCCAACTCCGTGAGGATGTCTGGCTCTGAATCGTCAGCAATGGCATGAACCGCGTCCAGACGCAGTCCATCGAAATGATATTCGCTCAGCCAATAGAGTGCATTGTGGATAAAAAAATCACGGACTGCCCGGCTTTCAGAACCGTCAAAGTTGATACCGTCGCCCCAAGGAGTATGGTGACGATCGGTAAAGAATTGTGGAGCGTAACCACCGAGATAATTTCCTTCTGGGCCAAAGTGGTTGTAAACGACATCCAGCAAAACCATAATTCCGCGGCTATGGGAGCTTTGAACTAGCTCTTTGAGATCCTCGGGTCGGCCATAAGTGCTGTCGGGAGCGTAAGGGTAGACACCGTCATAACCCCAATTTCTCTGCCCGGGAAAGTCGCTAACCGGCATCAGTTCCAGCGCAGTGAATCCGAGATCCGCGAGATAGTCGAGTCGCTCGCATGCGGCCAGAAAAGTACCGCGCGGCGTGAAAGATCCAACATGCAATTCATAGATGACAGCTTCTTCCCACTTACGGCCCTGCCAAGCGTGATCGAGCCAGAAGAAAGCCTCGGGGTCGATAACTTCGCTGGGGCCGTGCACGTCACGGGGCTGAAACCGTGAAGCTGGATCGGGGACTTTCTGCGCATCATCAATCCGGAAGCGGTATTGGGTCCCGGGCTTTACCGCATCAGTTACTAACTCGAACCAACCGTTATCGCGCTGGTCCAGAGAGAGGTAAGTCGGCCGGTTCACATCGCCAAGGCAGAGCTCCGCTTGGCGAGCCGCGGGGGCCCACAAGCGAAAGCGCACGCTTCCGTCGTCACGGCACTGGGCGCCGAACGGCATGTCATGACGGCGCTTCATTCGGATCTTCCTTCTTGCCGTTCTTGCGGCGCTCCATCAAGACGACCAGGGAGCGCGCCTGCAACGGATAGACTGCGCCTGCGTTATAGGTATCGGCGGGGCGCAATCCGCCGTCCCGAGAAGTGTCCATCCATGCGCTCCAGCGAGTAGAGGGAACGGACGCTGGCAGGGTGAATCCCACATCCTCATGATGAGCGTTTAGAAGCACGAGAAAGTTTTCGTCGCCGACTTTCCGGCCACGTTCATCAGTCTCGTCCAGTCCTTGACCGGAGAGCAACATTCCCAGGGAGCGAACCGCAGGATCGCCCCACTCGTCTTCGCTCATCTCCTTGCCGCCAGGACTCAGCCACAGCAAATCTTTTATATTTGCACCCTTGATCGGGCGGCCCTGGAAAAAACGCCGGCGGCGGAAGACGGGATGCCGCTTGCGCAGATTGATCATGCGCTGAACGAACGCCAATAAGTCGCGATCTTGGGGCTGCAAATTCCAGTTCAGCCAGCTTCTCGGATTATCCTGGCAATAAGCGTTGTTGTTTCCCATTTGCGAATGCCCGATGGGATCTCCTGCATAGATCATCGGGACGCCCTGAGACAGCAGCAGGGTTGCCAGCAGATTCCGCTTTTGCTTGGCACGTAGAGCCCGGATGTTAATATCTTCAGTCGGACCCTCTACTCCGCAATTCCAGCTGAGATTATTGTTGGTGCCGTCCCGATTTTCCTCGCCATTAGCTTCATTGTGCTTCTCGTTGTAACTCACCTGATCCTGCAGCGTGAAGCCATCATGCGCGGTGACAAAATTAACGCTGGCGTAGGGACGCCGACCGCTGTGCCCATAGAGATCGCTGGAGCCAGTAAGACGGTAGGCTAGGTCCCCTACGAGGCCGCCGTCGCCTTTCCAGTAGCCGCGCACTGTGTCGCGATAGCGATCGTTCCATTCCGCCCAGCCGACGGGAAAATTCCCCACCTGATAGCCTCCTTCGCCGAGGTCCCAGGGTTCGGCAATCAGCTTTACCTGCGAAAGCACGGGATCTTGATGGATGATGTCGAGAAATGCCCCCAGGCGATCGACTTCATGCAACTCACGGGCGAGAGTAGCGGCGAGGTCGAAGCGAAAGCCGTCCACGTGCATATCGAGAACCCAGTAGCGCAGACTGTCCATGATCAACTGGAGAACGCGCGGATGCTGCATGTTGAGCGTGTTTCCAGTGCCGGTGTAATCCATGTAATAGCGGGGATCGTCGGGTATGAGGCGGTAGTAGGTGGTGTTGTCGATCCCCCTGAGCGAGAGCGTGGGACCGAGATGATTACCTTCCGCTGTATGGTTATAGACGACATCAAGAATCACTTCCAATCCCGCCGAGTGCAGGGTCTTGACCATGGTCTTGAATTCGCGAATGGAGTTGGTCGAAAGGTAGCGAGGCTCGAGCGCGAGAAAACCGATCGAGCTATAACCCCAGTAGTTACGGAGGCCGCGGTCAACGAGTTGGCGGTCGTCGACGAAGCTGTGCACCGGCATGAGCTCGATCGAAGTCACTCCCAGTCGGGTCAGGAATTCTATTACAGGGGCGGTTGACAGGGCCGCATACGTTCCCCGCAAGTGGGCGGGAAGATCGGGGTGACACATCGTGAACCCCTTGACGTGAAGCTCATAAATCAGGGTCTCGTGCCAGGGAATCCTGGGCGGGGCATCGGCTCCCCAGGTGAAGGCGGAGTCGATCACTCGGTTCTTCGGCATGCCAGCGGCATTGTCACGGCGATCAAAGGACAAGTCCTCTTGCTTGTGTCCGATCCTGTATCCAAAGTGCGAATCGGTCCAGTTCATGGCTCCTTGAATTTGCTTGCCGTAGGGATCAAGAAGAAGTTTGTGGGGATTGAAACGATGGCCCTGCCGCGGCGCATAAGGACCATAGACCCGGTACGCGTACAACTGGCCGGGACGAATTTCCGGCAAGTAGCCGTGCCAGACCATGTCCGTTTGCTCGGGAAGCGGGACGCGGAGGGTCTCACGTCTCCCCGAAATGTCGAACAGGCAGAGCTCTACTTTCTCCGCGTGCTCTGAGTAGAGCGCGAAGTTGACCCCCTCGCCGTCCCAGGTCGATCCCAGGGGATACGGCCGGCCAGGCCACACAATGATTTGAGATGGGCTGGGCACTTGCTTTGGATTCATGCGACCTGACAAGGCGAGCCTCCTGGAACGAGACGCACTCGGTGTCCGAGTCAATATACTCGCCCCTTTGATCTGCTGTACATAGGGGGTTTTCTGTACTACAAAAGAAAAGACTTGTACGACTATGAGAGATGATGCTCTGTTTTGATCGCCGGGGAATGCTCAACAAACAGAACCGGCAGCAGACGCCGCCACGAATGTCGCCAACAGCCGAGATCGGTGTACTATGATTGTGGTTTTGGCATTACGGGCGGGCGCGACTCAGTGTTTACGCGCTAAGAGATGTCTGAGTAGACAGCCCCATCGTCACGAAACCTAAGGCAACCGAGAACCCGTTGCTCATGGTTCTCCCGCGCGAGATTCCTCATGCAATTTACCGATACAATCGAATCGTTGTTAAAGCAGAAGACCGACAATAGAGTCCTGTTCGTAACGCCCGAGCAGTCTGTCTATGAAGCGATCGAGAAGATGGCTGAGGAGGGTATAGGTGCGTTGCTGGTGATATCCAATAACAAGCTGGTTGGCATCCTGTCGGAACGTGACTATGCCCGCAAAATCACCCTTCAAGGCCGATCCTCGAAAGAGACCCTAGTCCAGGAGATCATGACCAGCCCGGTGTTCTTCGTGGTGGGGCACAACACAGTGGACGAGTGCATGGCCATCATGACCAAGCATCGTTTCCGTCATCTGCCTGTTCTGGAGGAGGACACTGTAGTGGGTGTGGTGTCGCTTGGCGATCTGGTGAAGTGGATCATCTCGGGTCAGGCGCAAACTATTCAGGATCTGGAAGGCTACATTACCGGGAGGTATCCCCGCTAGAAGGGGCATGCCAATGCCAAAACAGACCGGTCTTAAATTTCCATGCTGAGGGCAGTGTTCATTGCGCTGTCGGAAAGCCGGTGGCTGCGTGCCGTTGCCGAACACCGCCGCTTTGGCCAGCGCATTTCCGCCCGCTTCGTCGCCGGCAAAGAGGTTGCGGACGCAATTCGCGCCACCACCGCTGTTAATCAATTTGGCGCCAGCGTCTCCATCGACAATCTGGGCGAGAATGTCACCAACGCTGAGGAAGCCCGCGCCAGCGCGCAGCTTTATCACCATCTGCTCGACGAAATCGCCGCCGCCAAGCTCAACGCGAATGTCAGCGTGAAACTCACCCACATGGGCCTGGACGTGGACGAGAACCTGGCCTACGACATCGTCCGCGGGCTGGTCGCCAAGGCGGCCCACATGTCGCCCAGGAATTTTATTCGCGTCGATATGGAAGGGTCCGCACACACGCAGCGTACGCTCGACTTCGTTCACGAGCTCCACCGGGTTCCGGGGAACGAGGACAGCGTGGGAGCGGTGATCCAGTCGTATATGCGGCGCGCCGAGGCCGACATCGAGAAGTTGCTCTCCGAGCGCATCCGCATACGGCTCTGCAAAGGCGCATACAAAGAGCCCGAAGAGGTCGCCTTCCAGAAGAAGTCCGAGGTCGACGCCAGCTATGTGAAGCTGATGAAGATCCTGATGAAGAGCGGCGTCTATCATGGGCTAGCCACCCATGACGAGGCCATTATTAAAGAAGCCAAGGCCTTTGCCACGCGTGAGAACATTCCGCGCAACGCTTTTGAATTTCAAATGCTACACGGCATCCGGCGCGACTTGCAGCAGAGCCTGGTCAAAGATGGCTGGGGCATGCGCGTCTACATCCCGTTCGGCACCGAGTGGTATCCCTACTTCATGCGGCGGCTGGCCGAGCGCCCAGCGAACGTGCTGTTCATCGCCAAGAACCTTCTGCGGCGGTAAAACGCTCGTGTAGGGACGGGCGCCCTCGCGAGCCTGCCCGGAGCGAAGTCGAAGGATCCATGCCGAGCGAAGCTCGGCAGCCGCCCGGAGTTGCAGCAATTAGACATTTCCATCCCTGTCGGTTTGACCGCAAATTGACCAGTTCGTACACTACTTCTAGCGCATCCGTCTATGCCTGATATCCGAAGGAACTTCCTGGGACAACCCGTACGACTGACGCTCGCTCTGAGCCTGGCGGTCGTGCTGGTTGTGGCGTCCGTCTTTGCGCAGAAGCGGCCGCAGGTGTCTTTGGAAATCAGCGAGACGCTGTTCACGGTGCTGACCGCCATCAACACCTGCGGCTATGACCAGGAGCTGAACGTTTCCGACCCGCTGCGCGCGCAGATCCGGTCGGAGGTTGGCAAGGCAGTGGAAAACGCCGCCGGAGCTCAGGACGTGGTCGCTCCGATGTGCTCATTCTACCGGCAGCACCAGGCGGCGGAGCCCACTCACGACCTGTCCCATTATGTATCGCTGGCGCTTTATCTCGAGGGTCCGCCGGCTTTCGCATTGAAAGTGCCGCAGGCGGAACTGCCGCCCGATGCGGACGTGGTGGCGGACATGGTGCCGCTGATGCAGGCCTTCTACCAAAAAATTGGGTTGCACGCCATTTGGGAGCGGCACCGCGCGCGCTACAGCGAATTGACCGAGATCTATCACGATCCGCTGGCGAAGATGACGTTCGACACCGAGATCTATCTGAAGATGCCGTCGGCGGGTTACCTGGGACGCCAGTTCACCGTCTATCTGGATGCGATGGGCGCGCCGGGGCAGACCAATGCGCGCAACTATGCTTCGGATTACTACGTCGTGATTTCACCCACCTCGGGGACGGCGATCAAGCTACAGCAGATTCGGCACACGTATTTGCATTATCTTCTGGATCCTCTGGCGTTGAAATACGGCGGCGCCTTCGAGCGTCTGGAACCGTTGCTCGGCGCCCTGCAGGACGCTCCGATGGATGCGGCGTTTAAGAGCAACATTTCGCTGCTGGTGAATGAATGCCTGATCCGAGCGATTGAAGTGCGCTTGAGCAAGATTCCGGAGGCGGAGCGGGCCCAGGGCGTCGACCAAGCCGGCAAGGAAGGGTACGTCCTCACGCGCTATTTCTTCGACTCGCTGGGCAGGTTCGAACAAGATCCCGAGGGCTTGCGCAACGCTTATGCTGACCTGCTCCGCTCGATTGAAGTCGGCAAAGAAATGAAGCGGGCGTCCCAGATCCAGTTCGCCAGCAACGCGGCGCCCGAGCTTTTGCACCTGGCCCGTCCCCAGAACGCCAACCTGCTGCTGAACGCGGAGCGGCGACTGGCGGCGGGCGATCTGGAAACGGCGAAGAAACTGGCGCAAAAGGCGCTCGATGAGCAGAAGGAGGATTCGGGACGCGCGCTGTTCATTTTGGCGGAAGTTGCCACCGCGAATCGGGACATGGAAGGGGCGCTCACCTACTTTGAACGAGCTTTGCAGACGGCCCATGAACCCAAGGTGATCGCCTGGTCTCATATTTATCTTGGCCGCATTTTTGATTTGAAGGAGAATCGGGACGCCGCCTTGGACCAGTATCGGGCGGCGCTGAACGCGGCCGGAGGAGCGCTTCCGGAAGCGAAGCTGGCGGCGCAGCGGGGTCTGGAACAGCCCTATGAGCCTCCGGTGGCGAAGCAGCCGGAGTAAATTTCTTTGTAGAGACGCGGATTGCCGCGTCTCCGGAAACGGGGGCAGGCCCCGTCTCTACAGGTGGGAGCAGATCTTAAGTTTGAATTTCGCATTAGGGGAGAGATCATGAAGCGAGCAGCAGTCATTCTAGGAATACTGAGCATCGCAGTTTGGGCCGAGGCCCGGAACAGCGGAGAAGCGGCGCAACAGAACCCACCGGCAGCGGGTCAGGGGGTAGCCGCGCCGGCAAAACGTCCACCCCAAACCAAGACGCAGCCGGAGTTTGACGCCTGGAAGGCGGCGGCGGCAAATACTGCTGATCCTGCCGCGGCGGAGAAGGCGGCTGACGATTTTGCCAGCAAATTCACCGACAGTGAAGTTCGCGTGCTGCTCTATCAGAACGCGATGCGCCTCTACCAGAATGCCAACAACGCCGAGAAGACCGAGACCATGGGCCGCAAAGTGCTGAGCCTTGACGGCGACCATCCCGAGGCTCTGGTAGCGGTCGCCGGGGTAATCGCCGAGAGAACGCGCGACTCGGATATCGACAAAGATCAGCGTTTCAGCGAAGCCACCTCGATGGCGCGAAAGGCCCTGCAGACGGTGGACACCGACATCAGCGTCCCCGCGGGCACGCCGCAGGAGAAGATCGACGTCTACAAGGCGTATCTGCGCTCGAACGCCTATTCGATTCTCGGTGCGATTGAGTTCAAGAAAGAGAATTACGCGGCCGCGCAGGAGTATCTGCAGAAGGCGATCGACGCCTACGCCAGCGACCCGGCTCCCGTGGACGTTCTCCGCCTGGCGCTGGCGCTCGATAAGCAGGGAAAATATCCGGAGGCGCTCAAGGTGGCCACCCGCGCCGTGGAAATGACGCAGGACAACACCGTAATTGGGACCCCGGCGCGACGCGAACGCGACCGCTTGCAACAGCTCACCGGAGGCGCGGCCCCGTCCCAACCGCAGAGCCCGCCAAAGAACTGACCGCCGCTTCTGTAGATGGCAAGGCTTGCCTCGTCTCAACGCGGCAAGCCTCGTCTCTACTAAAATTCGGGCTGCAGGATCATCGATTATTGATCATTGATCATAGGTCATCGATTATTGGCCATCGATCATTGGCCCCGCTTTGTGATGAAGTCACGCGAAATCATGGCGCTGGAAGAAAGCCTGGGTCACCACTTCCACCGCCGCGAACTGCTCGATCAGGCGCTTACCCACAGCTCGCAAGCGCGCGAGGAGGAGGCGCTGGGGGCGGGCAGCGGTTCGTCTGGCAGCGGATCGTCGAGCAGCGGATCGTCTGGCAAGTCGTCTAGTGGCGACAACGAAAATCTCGAGTTCCTCGGAGACGCCGTGCTCGGGCTGGTCACTACCGAGTCGCTGTTTCATCGCTTTCCTGAATTCCAGGAAGGGCACCTTTCCAAGCTGCGCGCTCATCTGGTGGGGCAGCGGCACCTGCTGCGCGTAGCCGAACAGCTTGACATTGGCCGTTTCATGCGGCTGGGCCGTGGCGAAGAAAAAAGTGGTGGCCGCAACAAGGCCAGCCTGCTGGTGGACGCGCTGGAAGCGATCCTGGCGGCGCTCTATCTCGACGGCGGGTGGCCGGCAGCGCGAGACTTTATCGTGCGCGTGATCGTGGAGCCGGAGCTGGCCCACATGAAGCTGGAAACCAGCGCCATGCCGGTCATGGATTTCAAGTCCGCGTTGCAGGAAGCGCTGCAGGCCAGAGGAGGACCGCAGCCGGTTTACGCGCTGGTGAAGGAGGAAGGTCCGGAACACAAGAAGACCTTTACGGTCGAGGTGCGACTGCCGGCACCAGCCATGGGGCAATTCGTAGGGCGCGCCCAAGGCGCGACCAAGAAACGGGCCGAACAGGAAGCGGCGCGCCAGGTGCTGGAGCATCTCGCCACATTGCCAGGGGCAAGGCACCCAAATACTGGGAAGGACGGGGGCGCAGCGTAGTCGTGTCTTAACCAGTTGCGGAAGAAACCAAGTTCGTATGAAAAAACCCAGGCTCGTAATAGAGAATTTAGGTTCGTATCAGGGTATCGCTTTAGCGATACCGAAACTTTTCGAAGTCAGACGCCTCTTTAGGGGCTCGGAATTGAACGCCAATTGTTATGTCGTGGAGTGAGAAGATTTCCGCCGGTGATTGGCCCGCGACCGTTCAGTCGGTCGCGGGAACGATCGTGATTGCCGTTTTCGTGGTCACCTTTCTAGTGCAGGCGTTCACCATCCCTTCGGAATCCATGGAGCAAACGCTGCTCGTCGGCGACTACCTGCTGGTGGATAAATTTTGCTACGGCGGGAGCACAGGGTGGAACCGGCTGGTGCCGTACCGCAACGTCCGGCGCGGTGACATCGTCGTCTTCCATTATCCAGTGAATCCTGCGCAGGACTTCGTGAAGCGAGTAGTGGCCGTGCCCGGAGATCGCCTGCGCCTCATCAACAAGCGCGTTTACATCAACGGCGCTCCGCTGCAGGAGCCCTACGTGCAGTACATCACCACCCTGCGCAATGTTTATCGCGACGACTTTCCGCGCACCGATTCTCCCGACTACGGAGTGGATGCGAAATGGTGGAAAGAAATGCCGAAACTGGTGGAAGACCACCAGTTGATTATCCCCGAGGGCTACTATTTTGTTCTGGGTGACAATCGCGATGACAGCCAGGACAGCCGGTACTGGGGATTCGTGCCGCGCGAAAATATCATCGGGCGCCCGCTTCTGATTTACTGGTCGTCGGGCAGTTTGAACAACGATCTTCCCGGATCGCCAACCGTGGGTGATAGACTTTATCACCTTGCCTACGCGGTGACTCACTTGTTCCAGATCACGCGCTGGGAAAGGACTTTCAGGCTGGTGCATTGAAAGTCGATCGTCGTTGGTCGCTAGTCGTTAGCAAGATAGGCTCGCGAACGACTAACGACCAGCGACTAACGACCGAGGAAGATGCGGTGATGAAGATCGGCTGATGAAGGTGTGCTGAGAAGAAATCCTCTAGACGGATGCCCAACGTGCCTAAAAAAGAAGAAGAAGTCATTGCGGACGAGAAGCCGCGCGAGACGACCGTGGAATTCCTGGCCTCGCTGGCGGGAGTGCTGGTCACCGGCCTGTTCATCATCACATTTATTCTGCAGGCGTTTGAGATTCCCTCCAGTTCCATGGAGAACACGCTCCT